>DATIEU010000283.1:0-3520 GCA_035455565.1 Steroidobacteraceae bacterium
TCGCCTACGTGCTCGAAGGCACGCTGGAGTATCAGCTCGAGGGCGAGCCGCCGGTGACGCTCAAGGCCGGTGAGGCCTTATTCATCCCGGCCAGAACGATTCACGCGGCGAAGAACGTCGGCACCGGCAACGCGGCGGAGCTCGCGACGTACATCGTCGAAAAAGGCAAGCCGCTCGTCGTGCTCGACAAGTAAGCAGAGCAGCTGCCTCACTTCGTGGCTGCGATCACTAGCAAGGACAAGGCGATGAGAACTGTAAAAGCGGCAGCGGTGCAACTGAGTCCCGTCCTCTACAGCCGCGAAGGAACGGTCGACAAGATCGTGCAAAAGATCCACGAACTTGGTCGAGAGGGAGTGCAGTTCGCCACCTTCCCGGAAACCGTGGTCCCGTACTACCCGTACTTTTCGTTCGTCCAGCCTGCCTACCAGATCATTGGCGGACGTGAGCACCTCAGGTTGCTCGATCAGGCGGTGACGGTGCCTTCTCCTGCGACCAACGCGATCACCGACGCCTGCAAAGAGGCGAGAGTTGTCGCGTCTGTCGGCATCAACGAACGAGACGGTGGAACCCTCTACAACACCCAACTGCTCTTCGATGCCGACGGCACCTTGATTCAGCGGCGCCGCAAGATCACGCCCACGTATCACGAGCGCATGATCTGGGGCCAGGGCGACGGTTCGGGCCTGCGCGCTGTCGACAGCGAGGTCGGCCGCATTGGTCAGCTGGCGTGCTGGGAGCATTACAACCCTCTAGCACGGTACGCCATGATGGCGGACGGCGAGCAGATCCACTCGGCGATGTATCCGGGCTCGATCTTTGGCAGCCTGTTTACGGAGCAGACGGAAATCAACGTCCGGCAGCATGCACTGGAGTCTGCCTGCTTCGTGGTCTGCGCGACGGCCTGGCTGGATGCCGATCAGCAGGCGCAGATCGCCAGCGACACCGGCGGCAGCATTGGCCCCATCTCTGGTGGTTGCTTTACTGCCATCGTGGCACCCGATGGAACCCTGATCGGCGAGCCGCTCCGCTCGGGCGAAGGCGTGGTCATCGCCGACCTAGACTTCACGCGCATCGACAAGCGTAAGCAGCTGATGGACTCACGCGGCCACTACAGCCGGCCCGAATTACTGAGTCTCCAGATCGACCGCACTCCTGCCGCGCACGTTCACGAACGCGTCGTGCACCCCCACTCAGCCGCTGAGCAACACGCGGAGGATCTTCTGCCCACGGTTGCTTAACCGTGGCACTCGGAGCGAGAGGAAATGCCCACGATCGAGGTCTCAGTCCGGAGAGTGAGCGTTGTCTCGTCCATGCCATTCGACGAGATCCTCCGAAGGCTCACGGCGACCATCGGCCATCCGGATATGCACGCGTTCCACAGCGCGCTTGCGGCGGCAACGACCGCCGCCGATCTTGAAGACGTGGTCCAAGGGGCGATCGGATCGTCGGATCTCATGGAGTTCGTCCGCTTTGACGCTGGCGAAGTGCTGCGTAAGGCACGAGGCGGACGCGGACCTCAGATCCTCAGACTCGTCGTCGGCAATCCGCTCATCATGAAGGAGATGGCCAAGACGGTTCCCGACGCAGCGTCATACGCACCGATCACGATCCTCGTCGACGAGCGCGCTGATGGTGTGCACCTGTCGTACGACTCCATGGCGAGTCTTATCGCTCCGTACGAGAGCGAGCCAGCTCTCGCCGTTGCCCGGGAGCTCGACCTGAAGATCGTGTCACTGCTCGAAGCGGCGGCGCGGCGATGACGCACATGCTCAAATGATGGCGAAAGGAGCACCATGAGCTTTGACGCGGTCGGCAGCGAACGTAGTGACAATCCGATAGGGTCGAGCTCAAGACAACTCGTGTGCGCGGAGATAGTGGCGGGTAACGAGCGGACCGCGAGCCTGCTCGAACTGCCAGGGTTAGCTGCATGGGTGCATTCGGTGCCTGTGGGGCCAGTTGATGCGGGCGGCGATGTCCACTACGTATCGCTGTGCCCTAGCTGCATCGTCTCGCGGATCGCGCTTGCCGACGTGAGCCGCCATGGACAGGCAGTGGCGGCGCTCGGCGAGAAGCTTCGAGAGCTCATGCTGCGGCACCTGCGTGAGTTGGCACAAGTCGGGTTGATGCGAGAACTCAATCAGGCGGTTCGAGAAGAACTCGGCGACGTGCACTACGCCACGATGGTCGCGGTCGGCTGGCACAGCCGCCGGGGGTTGCTTGTCATGACGAACGCGGGACACCCCCCACCTCTCTGGTACCGTGCCTCGCGCCAGGAATGGAGCTGGCTTGAAACGCGACGCGCCAGCGAGCGAGATCGGCCGGCCGGCGTTCCGCTCGGCCTGCTCGACGACATCAACTACGACCGCACAGTTGTCAAACTGCAATTGGGCGATCTTGTTGTGCTGTACAGCGATGGAGCCTCCGAAGCTACGAGTCCGGCTGGAGATGAACTGGGTGGTGACGGACTCATGAGCATCGCTCGTGGTCTCGACGCTAGTTCAGCCGAAGCATTCGGTGGTGAGCTCACGGCAGCGCTCGGCGCCTTTCGAGCAGGCGGAGAGCCTCTCGACGATCAAACGATCATCGTGCTGAGGAGAAACGACGTCTGAAGGTGCCCTGGTCCCACAACGCTGTCGCGTTGGTCTGGTGCCCGCCGCGCTGTCCTCTTCTGCACGTCCCCGCAGCTGCCGGCCCGACACTGTTCGTTGGATGCGGTCTGCAAATAGTTCCCGCCTGCCAACGTCAATCATCAACGCCTCTCGTCCCGCCGACCGAGACCAAAGTATCGACGACACCATCGTCCAATAGATTCGCCTCCCCGCATCTGGTGTGATGAGGTCCGTGCTTGTTGTGTATCGCAGCCGAATGAATCGGGCTACGCAACGGACAGTTCCTCAGGAAGGGAATCCACCATGACCCGACTCGAAAACGGGATGCATACGGCGACCGGCCAGGCCACGCGCGGTTGGGACGGCGCGTCTCGCATCGCGTGGCGCAGCTTGCTTGCGACAGTAGGAGGCGCCTTCGGCGTCGTCCTCCTCGCCACGTCCTGCTACGCCCAGACCGCTGCGACGGCCGCCGCAGAGACCTCCGTCAGCGGCCTGCCCTCCGTGGGGGTTGGCGGCGGGACCGAACACAACGGCAACGCGATCCGCCCCTTCCGCATCAACGTGCCCGAAGAAGCGCTCCTCGATCTCCGGCGACGGGTGGTGGCGACGCGATGGCCCGACCGCGAAACCGTCACGGATCAATCCCAGGGTGTGCAGCTCGCGAAGATCCGGCCACTCATCCATTACTGGGGCACCGGCTACGACTGGCGTAAGGCGGAAGCGAAGCTGAATGCGCTGCCGCAGTTCGTGACCACGATCGACGGTGTGGACATCCAGTTCGTCCACGTCAAGTCTCGGCATCCGAACGCCCTGCCCCTGATCATGACTCACGGGTGGCCCGGCTCGATCTTCGAGCTCCTCAAGGTGGTCGGTCCGCTGACGGATCCCACGGCCTACGGTGGACGTTCGGA
>DATIEU010000284.1:0-6213 GCA_035455565.1 Steroidobacteraceae bacterium
TCGGTCGAGCCCGATAGCGCTGGGCTCCCGTCTCCAGCTAGATTTCCGGTAGCCTGCCTCCGTGCCGGCGTCACGCGGCCTGCGCGCGCAGTCACACAAACCGGCGGGAGCACCATCGATGGGAAACGATTCGCTGCACGACCCTGTTGCATTGATAGTGGATGATCATGTTGCCGTCAGGCGGGCACTATGCGAACGGGTCCAGGCCTCATTCGGCCAGTTCCGGCTCCGCGAGGCAGGCACCGTGGACGAGGCGCTGAAGATCATCGAGTCAGAACGGGTGGATATTGTCCTCATGGATTTCCGGTTGCCGGGGAGGGACGGAGTCGATGGGACGCGAATGGTCCTGGAACGGTCGCCCCTTACCTCGGTAATCATGGTTTCAATATTTGACGACTCAAGCCACCGTTCCGCCGCGAAAAAGGCGGGTGCGCGGGCATTTATTTCCAAGCGCGCGATCAGCAAGGAGCTCATCCCGACGATCGCTAACGTGGTCACTTACGGGCAACAACTGAAAATCTGAACCTTGGCCCCTAAAAGGAGCAGATTACCGGTGAGTTCAGCGCCACAGCAGCGGGCACAGTTCAGCATTGCGTCGGGCCTGCGCCGGATGGAGCGCACCGCGGATCCCTACAACTTTCCGATCCGGTTCGGACGAGGCGAATGCGCGTAGCCGGAACGTTCGCTTCGGACGTGTTGCGGAGCGTTGCGCGACGGATCACTTCGCTCTCGGGAATGCAACAGGATTCCGAGGCCGGCACCTGGTGGCGCAGGCGCTGTTTCTTGCGGTACCAGATTTTGTTTCCATCGGCTTTCGGTCATCGCGGGTTGGTCGCGCTTGCCGGGAGGTCTGCGCCGGTAATCACGTTGGCTCGGATCGTTGCATGGCTGGCCGTGCTCGTGCTTCTGAGTCGGACAACGACGGGACTCGGCGCGTCGAATTCCCCGGGCAAGCCCGGCGAGCCGATCCAGCTCGTCGTTGGATTCAATCCCTATTTCGCTCCGGCATGGACTCTGGCGATCGTCTTGCACAGGGAATTGTGGAAGCCTTACCTGCCGCCGGGCTCACGGGTCGACTTGAGCGTCGGTCTGCGCGGGCCGGTGATGGCAGACTACCTCCGCACAGGCGCGCTCCACTTCGCCTACGTGGGCGATGCGGCGGTGACACTTGCCGCCAGCAGATCTGACATACGGCTGATTGCTGTCACGATGATGTCGCAAGACCTTTGCGTGCTGGTCGTACGCGCTGACGCGCCGGTCTTCGCCGACCCGAAGGCGGGCGCGCGCTGGCTGGATGGCAAGCGCATTGCGACCACCGCGGGGACCTGCCAAGGCCGGTTTACGCAGCTCGTCGTCGATCGCGAAGGCATCCGGCCGGCGCGGATCTTCGATCTTGGTCGGGAGTCGCTCGAATCTGCGTTTCGCGAGGGTCGAATCGACGCGGCAGGCGTGCCGGAGCCGGGCGCATCGGATCTCGTTGTGCGTGGCATTGCGCGGCGGCTGACAAGTTCCCTGATTTACGGTGAATGGGACGCGTCTTTCATTGCAACGAGCGATGGCTTGTTGCGGGCCCGACCGGACGTCGTAAATGGCTGGCTCGCCGCCGAGCTGGCGGCGCAGCGATTCCTCTCTGATTCCCGCAACGCGGATGAAGTCGTGCGGATTCTCGCTCCCCGCGCCCGGCTCGTGTCGGATCGGGCCTTGCGGAAAGCGCTCTTTGAGGCGTACCCGGAGGCGCAAGGTGGATCGCCGGTGCGCGCCGTGTTTCCCTTTGCGTTCACCGCGGAGGCAACCGACACGGTGCGCAAGATCCACGTGTATCTGCGCCAGCGCGGTCTGGTGACGGCGGGAGAGCCGCGCAAGGATGTCATTGTGCGCGAGTGGACCGAGCGAATTCTGGCCGCGCAGAAACTCAAGTCGCCTGTCGGCGTGCTACGTGCGGTCAGCGCGACGGGGGCAGGGTCATAGGCAGCGCCCCATGGTGGCAGCGATGGAGACGGCAGGCACCGCTAACGAAGATGGTCGCGTCCCAGGCTTGAACGCAGTGCAAGCCGGTGGGAAATCCGATCCGGCCTCACTCGAGCGCAAGTTGTTAGTCGCCTTCGCGGGCGTGCTGGTCGCGGTCATTGTGCTCGCGCTGGCGGTATTCGATACTGCGAGACGAGCGCTCGACGCCAGCCATTGGGTCGCGCACACCCACGAGGTGCTGGAGCAGCTCGACGGAATGCCCGGAGCGCTTGCGCGGGTCGAAGCGGCCGTGTTCGGCTTCACAATCACGGCCGATGACGCCTATCTCCGCCTTCGCGACAACGCCCTATCCAGCATTGAAACGCGCAACCAGAGGCTGCAGCGCCTCATCGCTGACAGCCCGGCGCAACAGCGGCGCTGGAAGATAGTCCGCCATCTGGTAGACGAGCGCCTCGCACTCCTCGATCGCGCTGTGGTGATCCGGCAGACGGAGGGAGTCGACGCAGCAGGAAAATTTCTCGAATGGGCCATCTCGCGTGAATCTGGCACGAGGATACACGCGACGTTGGGCGAAATGCAGGCGGAAGAACAACGATTGTTAAGAGAACGGGAGAGTCGGGAGGAGCAGCGGCGCACCATCGCGATCGCGGCCGGCTTGCTCTTTGCCGCAGTGTTCGTGGTCTTGTTCACGCTCGGTTACTTCGCCATACGCCGCCAGCTTTCCGAGCGCAGGATGGCCGAAGAGAAGATCGCCGCACTCAACGCCACATTGCAGACCCACGCGCAGCAGCTGGAGGCTGCAAACAAGGAACTGGAAAGCTTCAGCTACTCGGTTTCCCATGACCTGCGCTCGCCGTTGCGCGCGATCGACGGGTTTGCCCGCATCCTGACCGAGGAGCATGGCAGCAAGCTCGATGACGAGGGCCGGCGGCTGCTCGGCGTTGTCCGCGACAACAGCCAGAAGATGGGCCGATTGATCGACGACCTCCTCGCGTTCTCTCGCCTCGGCCGCAAGCCGCTTGCGAACACTTTGATCAACATGAAGCGCCTGGTCGAGGAAGTCATTGAGGAGCTGCAAGCGTCCGACAGGAAATCACCCGAGCTCGTGGTCGGAAAGCTCCCGCCGGCGCAAGGTGATGCGGTCCTGGTAAGACAGGTGTGGGCCAATCTGCTGGCTAATGCCATGAAGTTCAGCGGCAAGCGTGAGCAGCCATTAATCGAGGTGAGCGGGAAGGAGAATGGCGCGGAGATAGTTTACTGCGTGAAGGACAACGGCGCCGGATTCGACATGCAGTACTACGACAAGCTGTTCGGGGTATTCCAGCGGCTGCATGGTGCCACGGAGTTTGCAGGGACCGGCGTCGGCCTCGCCATCGTGCAGCGTGTGGTCGCCCGGCATGGGGGACGAGTCTGGGCCGAGGGCAAGGTGAATGAAGGGGCTGCATTCTATTTTTCGATGCCGCGCGGGAGCCAGGATGGACAAGTTTGAGCAGGTGGACATCTTGCTGGTGGAGGACAACCCGGCGGACGCGGAGCTAGCGATGCGGGCGCTCCGCAAGGGCAAGCTGGCGAATCACGTCACCTGGGTCAAGGATGGCGCGGAGGCGCTCGATTTCATATTCCGCAAGGGCGCCTACGCGGGGCGTCCGGACCAGAATCCCCGGCTGATACTGCTTGATCTCAAACTGCCGAAGGTGGACGGTATCGAGGTGCTGAAGCACGTCAAGGAAGACGAGCGAACACGCGCCATCCCCGTCGTCATGGTCACGTCGTCGCAGGAGTGGCGCGATGTGTCCGACAGCTACAAGCTGGGCGTCAACAGCTACGTCGTCAAGCCGGTGGACTTCGAGCAGTTCAGCGAGACGGTCGTGAATGCCGGTTTCTATTGGATGGTGGTCAACAAGACACCGTAAATGAAGGCCGTTCGGATCGGGAGACAGTCGGAATGAGGAAGGAACTGCGGATCCTGATGGTCGAAGACGTAGCGACCGACGCGGAGCTCGAAATTCGCGAGTTGAAGCGAGCCGGCCTGCCCGTCGTGCATCACATCGTCGATACCGAGGTCGCCTATCGCGATGCGCTGCGCAAGTTCCAGCCGGACGTCATCCTCTCGGACTTCTCGATGCCGCACTTCGACGGCATGCAGGCACTCGAGCTCGCGCGCGAGTTCGCCCCGGATGTGCCGTTCATCTTCGTCTCCGGCACGATCGGGGAGGAGTACGCGATCCGTGCGTTGAAGAACGGCGCGACCGATTACGTGCTGAAAAACAACCTCGTCCGTCTGCCCGCGGCCGTCGAGCGCGCGTTGCAGGAGAGCGCGGAACGCGCGGCGCGGCGCAGGGCGGAGCAGGACGTTCAGCATCAGCGTGCCTTCCTGCGGCAGGTCATCGATCTTGACCGTAACCTGATTTTCGCCCAGGACCGCGAAGGGCGGTTCACGCTGGTGAACGAAGCGTACGCGGGGTTTTACGGGCATTCGGTGGAAGATTGTCTTGGCCGGACCTACGCCGACATCAACCCCCGCTCGGATCGGCTGACGGAAAGCCGGGAATCCGATCTTGAGATCATGAATACTCTGCGCGAGGCTTTTCTGCCGGAGGAACCGATTACCGATGCGGATGGGAAGCTGCGCTGGTTTCAGGTTGTAAAACGCCCGCTGGTTTCCGCGGACGGGCGGGCGAATATGGTGCTCGGCGTTGCGACGGAGATCACCCAACGCAAGATGCACGAAGACAGGATCGCCCGCCTGAGTCGTGTTCACGCCGTTCTGTCCGGAATCAACTCGGCGATCGTGCACATCCGGGATCGGCAAAAGCTGTTCGACGAGGCGTGTCGCATCGCGGTCGAGGAAGGCGGCTTCGGAATCGCGTGGATCGGGATGCTGGACCGCGATACCCTCGACATAAATCCCGTCGCCAGCGCCGGCATCGAGGCCGGATCGTTTCTCGCGAGGAGCGGAAACACGGCGCGAGCGGACTCGCCTTTGGATCAGGGTTTCGTCGGTCGCGCAATCCGGGAAAAGCGTGCGGCATTCAGCAACGACATTACGAGGGAGCAGACCCGCGGTGGAGAGCGGAGAAAGGAAGCCATCCAGCGTGGCTATCGCTCGATGATTGCATTGCCCCTGCTGGTGAACGACGAGGCGGTGGGAACGGTATCGCTGTTCGCCCGGGAACCCGGATTCTTCGACGACGAGGAAGTGGAGCTGCTGAACGAACTTGCGAATGACGTGTCGTTCGCGCTCGAGCACATCGCCGGTCAGGAAAAGATCGAGAAGCTCTCGCGCGTGCGCGCGTTCTTGAGTGGGATCAATGCCGCCATCGTCCGCATCCGCGACCGCGAGGGCCTGCTCAAGGAAACGTGCCGCCTCGCGTCGGAGGAGGGACGGTTCGAGATGGTATGGATCGTCACGATCGATTCGGACAAGCAGGAGGTGCGGCCGGTCGCCTGGGCCGGCTTCTCGGCCGAGACCGCGCACAGCGTCGATTGGGCGAGCATCAACGCCACGCAGGGCACGATCAGCGAGGCGATCAGGACCCGCAAGCCCGTGATCCGCAACGACATCGTGACTGAGCTATCGTCCGGGAAGCTGCGGCAGGAGGCGTTGGCGCGGGGCTGCGGGTCTACAGTGTGTGTGCCGCTCGAAGTAGAAGGCAAATTGGTGGCCGTCATCGTGCTGTTCGCCGCCGGGCGCGGATTTTTCGTCGAGGACGAGCTCGCGCTTCTGGGCGACGTCTCATCCAACGTCTCGTTTGCGCTCGAGTCGATCGCGCGCCAGGAAAAGATCGATCGGCTGTCGCGCATACGCACGGTGCTGGGTGCGATGAACGCAGCGATCGTGCGCATCCGCGAGCGGCAGCCGTTGTTCGAGGAAGCCTGTCGCGTCGCGGTCGAGCGCGGGAAATTCGCGATGTCGTGGATCGGGATGCTCGACGAGGCCACGAAAGCGGTGAAACCCGTCGCCAAGGCGGGACGGGAGGAAGGCTACCTGGAACGGCTCAACCTGACCATCGACCCGAACATCACCAGCAACCTCGCCCTCGCGGTAGAGGCGGTCGGGCGCGGCGCGCCGGTGATCTGCAACGAAATCGCGACCGACGGGCGGATGCGGCCGTGGCGGGCGGCGGCTCTCGAGCGCGGTTATCGTTCGAACGTGATGCTGCCGCTGATGGTGGATGAGCGGGCGGTGGGCGTGTTCGCGCTCTACGCCTCGGAACCGGGCTACTTCGACGACGAGGAGATGAG
>DATIEU010000285.1:0-3575 GCA_035455565.1 Steroidobacteraceae bacterium
TCTCCGGGCACGAGGTCGCCGTCGCGCACTCCGGGCCCGAGGCGCTGGCGAAGATGGCTGACTACCAGCCCGCGTGTGTCTTCCTCGATATCGGCATGCCCGATATGAACGGCTACGAGGTGGCCCGTCGGATGCGCAGCGAGCCGCGCTTCGACGGCGTGCACCTGGTGGCGCTCACCGGCTACGGACGCGAATACGACAAGCAGCAGGCCGAGGCGGCTGGCTTCGATCAGTACCTGATCAAGCCGGTGGCGTACGAGAAGCTGCAGGGGTTGCTCGAAGAATTCACGAGCCCGCGCAGCGTTCCCGGCGCGGCTCCCGAAACGCGCGCCCGGGCCTAGTTGCTCGTGGAAGTTTTTCCACGCCTTTCGGAAAATTGGACGATGCGTTCCGGCCATTCGCGCGCCCGGATGTTCGCAAGTAGGCGGATGTGCTCGATTCGTGGGCGTGGCGCGCGTGGCACAGCGTTTGCACTTTCAGTTCCCGGGTCCAGGGCGTTACTGCCCCGACAACCGATCAGTCCCGCTCCGCTCTGTCGTATGCCCCGGAAGACGACAGTGCCGGCGACCAGATTGAGATTCGAGCCTGAGTACACCGGCCCAGCTCGAATCATGTCGACATAGTGCGTCCTGGACCCACCACCCACCTTCAGCGACAACGCTTTTCAACCACCTGCCAGTCGGTCTGCGTCAGCATCAGGTCGATGTAGTCGGCGCGTTGCGCGGGCTCGAAATCGCTGATCCAGGCATGTTCCCACAGGTCGACCACCAGCACCGGATCGGTGTGTGCCGGTAGCCCGAGGTCGTGCAGGTCGATCCAGACATTGAAGAGCCGCCGGCTGGAGCGATCCAGTGCACAGAGCGCCCAGCCCGGCCGTGGTGTCGCCGCGAGCGCGCGCAGATCCCGCTTCCACGCGTCGACGCCGCCAAACGAGCGCTCCGCGGCGCGCGCGAAGGCGCCATCGGGTGGTGGATAGGTGCCGAGCGCGGTGGTGAGACCTTCGAAGAAGAGCTCGTGCAGCACCATGCCGTTGTACTCGAATGCGAAGGGGTCCCCGGCAACGAGTCCCGGCTCGCCGTTGCGTGGGCCGTTGCGCGGCTCCGCGGCGGCGCGCGCGGCGAGCAGGCGATTCACCGTGTCGACGTGGCCACGATACAGATCGAGATGCACCGCGATCGCCCGGCTCGAGAAGCCCTCGAGCTCGTAGAGCGAGTACTCGCGCGGTTGGTAGTACTTCAGCTCCTCCCTTGTCTCCGGCGGCGGCGCCGTTGTACGGAGCTGGGCCAAGAGCTATTCCTCGTGTCGCGGTCGACTCTGTCCCCGGAGCTGATCCGGGTTACGGCGATGAAAAAGGGCGCGCGCGCGGCGCGGGCAGCTCACGAGCGGCAGGCGGCGGTCATGCCGCGTGTGCCGCATGAGGCACTCCGCCGGCGGGCGAAAGTGACGGTGACAGAAGAGGTCCTCGCGGCTCGAAGCCATTCTCATGCGCTCTGTGGCGATCGCCTCTAACTGCGCGACCGGTTGCTACCGTGCCCGAGCGCCTGCGGTGACTCCGTCAGCTTGAGGCAGATGCGGCTGTAGGATTCACCCGACAGCGCGTCTGCTCACTGCATTGTCGGCGGCGGTCCGCCCTGGCGTTCCTCGCGGATCGTCTGCAGCAGCTGCGGGATGCGCTCGAAGTCCTGGGCCTTGTCGAGGAAATGGTCGGCGCCGAGCGCCATCGCCTGGCGGCGATACTCGGGAAGATCGTAGCTCGTGAAGATGATGATCACGGGCCGCGGCCGCTCGAGACGCGGCAGCGCGCGCAGCACGCCGAACCCGGTGCCGCGATTGAGGTGCAGGTCGAGGATCACGACGTCGATGCCACCGCGCGCCAATGTATCCACGGCCGCGGACTCGCGATCGAGCGTGTCCACCACGGTCACGCCCGGGATCTCGCGGATCGATTCCTTCACCCGCTCGGCCACGATGGGTGAATCCTCGACCAACAACACCCGCACTGCTTCTGACTCGGACTTCAAGCTGCTGCGCCGCCGTTGGGCTGTGTCAGGGTACTCGTACATGATCACTCAATCAGCAATACCAGCAATCTCCGTGCCATGCGTGGCTATGCGGGCACCGAGGTCTGACGCGAGTACGTGTTGAGCTTGTTATACAACGTCTTCAGGCTACATCCCAGTGTCTCGGCCGTTTGCCGCTTGTTGCCCTCGAAATATTCCAGCGTCGCTTCGATGAGCGAGCGTTCCGCCTGGTCGAGGCGCGAGCCGAGCGGAATGTGGATGCCGCGCTCGAGCGCCGCATCGTCCTCGCTCGTGCCATGGTGTGTCGACATGATGGCGTTGGCCAGCTCGAGCACGTCGTCGGCCATGATGAAAGCGCGCTCGATGGAGTTCTTGAGCTCGCGCACATTGCCCGGCCAGCGGTGATTCCACAGCGCCGCGACCGATTCCGCCGACAACTGCTTGTTGGTGTTTTCCTGCTCGTTGAGCCGCAGCAGGAAAGCCTCGGCGAGCAGCATGCGGTCGTCCTGCCGGTCGCGCAGCGGCGGAATGCGCATCGGGAACACGGCCAGGCGGTACATGATGTCTTCGCGGAGCTTGCGCGCCCGCACCGCGTGCGCGATATCGCGATTGGTGGCGGCAATGACGCGGATGTCGGTGGTGATCTCCAGCGTGCCGCCGACCCGGTAGAAGCGGCCCGTTTCGAGCACGCGCAGGAGCCGCGTCTGCATCTCGAGCGGCATTTCGGTGATCTCATCGAGCAGCAGGGTACCGCCGCTCGCCCGCTCGAACACGCCGGCGTGTGAACGCGACGCGCCCGTGAAACTGCCCTTCTCATAACCGAAGAGCTCCGCTTCGATCAGGGTCTCGGGAATCGAGCCGCAGTTCACCGCGACCAGGGGGCCCTTGGCCCGCGAGCTGCGCTCATGAATACACTCGGCGACCAGCTCCTTGCCGACTCCGCTCTCACCCGTGATGAGAACGGTGGCTTCTGTCGGGGCCACACGTGCGATGAGCCCGAACAGGTGACGCATCGGTGCCGAGCGGCCCAACACGTTGCCCATGCCGTTGGCGTCCTTGCCGGCGAACATAGCTTCCGTTACCTGTCCCATGTGTTGCATGCCTCCAGCGGAAGTAACGTTTGATATCGAGTGCAATTTCTTCACGACTGCGTGCAAGTGTGTTGTAACGGACTGCATGGATCGGCAGGCAGGGGCGCGTACTGATATCGGGCTAGGACAACACCCACACAACTGTCGGTGTTCGTCCTACACACTCGCTCAACCCCCTGAATCGCGCGGATTGCCCTTTCTGCGCAACCACGAGGCTGGCGCGACTCCCGTGGCATGGCGATTGCACCCTCCCTGTCCAGGAAGCCGTGGAGATCGAAGTGAAGCTCGCCAGTGCAATCCGCCTGACTCTCATGCTCGCGTTCGCAATGCAGGCCGTGGTTGCGACGGCCGTTGCCGCCACCACGCGCGATGCCGTGCGCGACGCGGACAGCCGCAGAGAGGACACCCTTCTCACGGCGCGCGTTAAGGGCGCGTTGATCACGGACAGCGTGACCAGGGGTCA
>DATIEU010000286.1:0-5379 GCA_035455565.1 Steroidobacteraceae bacterium
GCCGCTGGTCTTGGTGAATTTGCCACGAAACGTCGAGATGCCCATGTGCGGCACTTCGAGGCTGGGATAGGTGTGATCGGGATCGATCTTGTACGTATCTGCCAGGGCGAGCGCGGGACTGCAGGCCAGCACCACCGACGCGAGCAACCACTTCGAACGCAACATCAGGATCTCCTCCGTTGTGAATAGGCGCCGTCGCTCCAAGGACGCGCGCGTCGCCGGCAATCCGACCGCCGGGCATCGGCAGCATTCTAGAGGATGCCGGCACCGCACGGGACGAACGGGAGGAAAAACGCCGATTCCAGCTGTCGGGGCATCGCCCTGGCGGGCGTCCTTGGCCCATCAGGCACTCACGTTCATCTGATTGACACACGTCATGTCGAGCGACCTTGTAATTGTTGCCCCGCACCCAGCCTGCGAATCGGCAAATCGCGGGGAACCGTGCGGCGAACCGATGGTCGGGAGAGTCCGTTCACTTTCGTCCTTATATGCAAGCAAGCCGCGGTGAGGGAAACGTCTCAACCCGGTCAGGAGGTATTGCCATGCACGTTCAACCCTATCTGTTCTTCGACGGCCGCTGCGAGGAAGCGCTCGATCTCTATCGCCGCCTGCTCGGCGCGCAGGTCGATTTCCTCATGCGGTTCAAGGAAGGACCCGACCAGACGAACGTGCCGCCGGGCCTTGGGGACAAGGTGATGCATGCGAGCTTTCGCATCGGCGACACGGAGTTGATGGCATCGGACGGAAATGCCAAGGGCAAACCGTCCTTCCAGGGCGTGTCGCTTGCGCTCAGTGTCGCCGACGAGGCGGAAGCCGAGCGCCGGTTCAACGCGCTGGCCGACGGTGGCCAGGTGCAGATGCCGCTCGCCAAGACATTCTTTTCGCCGCGCTTCGGCATGGTTGCCGATCGCTTCGGCGTGTCATGGATGATCGTCGTGCCGGGACCCAACACCAACCGAAAATAGACGGAGGACAAGACGATGCGGTTCATGATCATCGTGAAGGGAACCAAGGATACGGAAGCGGGCGTCATGCCCGAGGAGAAGCTGCTCGTTGAAATGGCGAGCTACCACGAGGAGCTCGCCAAGGCTGGATTGCTGCTCGACGGCTCGGGCCTGAAGCCAACGTCCAAGGGCGCGCGCATCAGGTTTTCGGGCGGCAAGCGCACCTGGATCGACGGCCCGTTCACCGAGTCAAAGGAAGTGATCGCGGGCTACACGCTCATCCAGGCGAAGTCGCGCGAGGAAGCGATCCAGTGGGCCAAGCGCTTTCCCAACCCCGCCGGCGAGGGCAAGGATGCCGAGATCGAGATCCGCGAGCTCTTCGAGCTCGAGGACTTCCAGCCCGGCGAAACCATCGAGCGCTTTCGCGAGATCGGCATCGGCGGACAGAAGTGATCGGACACCGGCAGGAGACAACCAATGGCGCGTTACGTCGATGGATTCGTGATCCCGATCCGCAAGAGCAAGCTGAAGGCTTACGTGCGCATGGCGAAGCTCGGCGCGAAGCTGTGGAAGGAATATGGCGCGCTCGAGTACTACGAGTGCGTGGGCGACGACCTGAAAGCGAAGTTTGAGCACATGCCGTTCACGCGGCTCGCCAAGCTCAAGCGCGGCGAGACGGTGGTGTTTTCCTTCATCGTGTACAAGTCACGCCAGCATCGCGACCGGGTGAACGCCCGGGTGATGAAAGACCCGCGCTTGAATACGCCCGAGATGAAGCAGATGCCCTTCGATATGAAGCGCTTCGCCTGGGGCGGGTTCAAAGTTCTGGTTTCGTGGTGAGGAGTAAGTGCAAGGAGAGACGGTCATGGGTAGACCCGTTGTTCATTGGGAAATGATGTCCAGGGATCCGGCCAAGGTTGCCGCGTTCTACCAGAAGGTCTTCGACTGGAACGTGCAGGAGCGGCCGGAGCTCAACTATCGCATCGTCGAGACCGGCGCAGGCGCCGGTATCAACGGCGGCATCTTCAAGCCGCCGCATCCCGAGCCCTGGCCCGGCAACCTGACGATGTACGTCGACGTCGACGACCTCGCGACCTATCGCAAGCGTGTCGTCGAGGCGGGCGGCAAGGTCGTCATCGAGGAACAGGCGGTGCCCGGCATGGGCAAGCTCTCGCTGTTCCTGGATCCCGAGGGGCGCATGATGGGCTTGTGGAAGCACGGCGGCTGAGAAGTCCGCTCAGGCGTGTCCATTCGTTCACGGAGGAACCGATGGCTACTGTAAGCAACCGCAGTGCAGACGAGGCTGCGGTCCACGCTGTACTCGAATCCATGGCCCGGGCCGTGCGAGCCGGGAACGTCGACGCGATGCTCGATCAATGTGCCGAGGACATCGTCACCTTCGACCTCGTCGCGCCGCTCAAACACGAGGGCGCGGAGGCGATCCGGCCGCTCTGGCTGCAAGCACTCGCGGCATTCGAGCCACCCATCGACTACGACTTCCAGCAGCTGCACATCCAGGTCGAGGGTGAGCTGGCGCTCGCCCGCTGCCTGAACCGCTTAGGCGGCACGCGCCGCGATGGCGGCGCAGTCGTCAACTGGATGCGCTCGACGTTCGCGCTGCGCCGGCTCCAGGGTGGCTGGAAGATCGTGCACCAGCACGTCTCCGTGCCGTTCGACATGACAACCGGCAAGGCGCTACTCGAAGTGCACCCGTAACGGGACTACCTCGTGTCGTCGTAGCGGTCGTGATGCCTCACCCAGTCGGTGAGGTCGAAGGCCGGCCCGGTTTCATTGCGGCCTTTGGGCGTGAGGTCGAGCCACATGTAGGTGCCGAGGAGCTCCTCGGCGCCGCGCGCGTAGGCCGAGTACGTGTGAAAGATCTCACCGGCTGCATCCCGGTAAAACACGCTGAGGCCGGGCAGCTCCTCGCTCTGGAACTCGCGCATCTCGTAGTTGTAATAGACCCGCTCCTCTTCCCGGAACGACACGTGAAAGTCGTGATTGAAGTCGCTCGGGTAGGACGACACCCATGGGAAGCGCCAGCCCATGCGTGCCTTGAAGCGCTCGATTTCGGCGAGCGGCGCACGGGACACCGTGACCAGAGAGACATCGTGGTGCTGGAGATGTACCAGCGCGCCATCGATGTGATCGGCGCCGAACGAACAACCCACGCAGCCCTCGTTCCAGCCTGGTCCCAGCATGAAGTGATTGACGATGAGCTGGCTGCGCCGTGCGAAGAGTTCAGCGAGCGTCTTGTGTCCCCCCGGTGCCTCGAAGAGATAGTCCTTCTCGATGAGCACCATCGGCAGACGCCGCCGTTCAGCATTGACGGCATCACGTTCGCGGGTGAGGCGCTTCTCCTTGATCAGCAGTTCCTTGCGCGCGGCGAGCCATTCGGCACGCGCTCCGATTTTCGGCAGCGAGACCTTTTCCTGTCCCATGGTTGTCTCCTCGAGCGGGTACAACTCAAGGACGCCCATCCGGCGCGCCTTCCGACAGGGCCGCCTAGGCCGGCGCCTTCGTGGCTGCGGTGCTGTCCTTCAGGAGGCGGTCGAGGTGCAGGCGGATATGGGCCGCTTCCGCGGGCGTATTGGCGAGCGCGATGGCGCGATCGAATGCGATGCGAGCCTCTGCGGCGCGGCCCAGCTGCGTGAGCAGCGCGCCCTTCACGCCGAAGAAGTTGAAGTAACCATCGAGCCACTCTTCCAGCGGCCCGATCATTTCGAGCGCCGCGGCCGGCCCGCGCACTTTCGAGACCGCGACCGCACGATTGAGCGTGACGACGGGCGACGGCTGCAAGCCCTCGAGCGCCGCGTACAGGCGTTCGATCTCGGCCCAGTTAGTGTCCTCGGCGCGCCCGGCGCGCGCATGCACGGCGGCGATCGCGGCCTGCACCTGGTAGGGACCCGGCTTGCCCAGGCGCAGCGCCTTCGATACCAGCGCCAGGCCTTCAGCGATCAGGTCGCGGTTCCAGAGGCTGCGATCCTGGTCATCGAGCAGCACGATGGCGTCGTCGGCATCGAGGCGTGCCGGCGCACGCGCATGCTGGAGGAGCAGCAGCGCCGTCAGTCCCATGATTTCCGGCTCGCCGATATAGAGCCGCAACAGGATGCGCGCGAGCCGGATGGCTTCCTCGCACAGGGGCAGGCGGATGTGCGCCTCGCCGCCGCTCGCCGAGTAGCCCTCGTTGAAGAGCAGATAGATCATCGCGGCGACCGTGCCCAGCCGTTGTGCCCGTTCGACGGCACCAGGCGCATCGAAGGGAACATCGGCCGTCGCCACGCGGCGCTTGGCGCGCGTAATGCGCTGCTCCATCGCACTCTCGCCCACCAGGAAGGCACGCGCGATCTCTTTGACCGAGAGACCGGAGACGATGCGCAGCGCGAGCGCGATCTGTTGGGTCGCGGGCAACTCCGGATGACAGCAGATGAAGAGGAGCCGCAGCACGTCGTCGCGGTAGTGCGAGTTGTCGAGACGTTCCACGAGCGCGCCCTCGGTGTCCTCGAGGCTCGAGATCATGTGCTCGGCGGGCAGCGGATCGTGATGCTTCTGCCGCCGCACTTCATCGAGCGCGGAATTGCGCCCGACGAAGATCAGCCACGCGGTCGGATCGCGCGGCGGACCGTTCAGCGGCCAGGTTTTCAGCGCGCGCAGGCAGGCTTCCTGGAACGCCTCTTCGGCGGTGTCGAGGTCGCGGAAGTAGCGCAGGAGCGCCGCGAGCGCGTGCGGGCGCGCCGACGTGAGCGCCGCGTCGATCCAGCCGACTTCGCTCACTACAATCCTGATCCTTCGTGCACGGAACGCATGGGCCGGATCTCGAGCGCCCCCGATTCGCGGGGCCCGGCAAGCTGCCGGCCCGCCTCGATCGCCTCTTCGAGCGTCTCGCACTCGAGGATGTAGAAGCCGAGCAGTTGTTCCTTGGTCTCGGCGAACGGGCCATCGACGATGGGCAGCGGATTGCGACCGGGTCGCAGGGTCACCGCTGCCGTCGTGTACATCAGGCGAGCGCTGAAACGCAGCTTCCCCTCATCCTTGAGCTGCTTGCCGACCACGGCGAGCTTGCCGAGGACGGCGTCGTCCTTCTCCTTGCTCCAGGCCGCCACTTCGTCTTCGGAGTTGTAACAGAGCACGGTGTAGAGCATCGCCGGCACCTCTCGCGTCGGTCCATACGAGGACGAATGAGTATGACCGATCCCGACAGGCGCCGAGCTGCTTAGTTCGTCTTGACGGGGCGGCGGGGGCATCGCGCCGGGCACTCCCCTGCACCGGATTCCGTATCATCGGCAAAGCAGGTACGGCCCATGACCTTGCTCTCGACTGTCGTCGACACCTCGCAGCGCGTGACTGCCACGTCCGCGCGGCTCGCAAAAGTGCGTGAGCTCGCGGCGTGCCTGCGCGAGATGGCCCCGGACGAGATCGAAATCGGCGTGCAGTA
>DATIEU010000287.1:0-2371 GCA_035455565.1 Steroidobacteraceae bacterium
CGCTGAGAGGCAACACCTTCGACGCCACGCTGACCATGGACGGGCTCTCGTATGCGAGCTGGGATTCGCGGCGGACATTAGCAGATTGACGCGCGACACGGAGCAGAGCCTCATTCCGTACTGGTGGACGTATCGCTCGACGCCGCCTCCGCTTCCTCCTCGTCCGTCTTCGTCGCGGGCTCAGGCGACTCTTCGAACTCCATGATGACGGAGCTTTGGACTAGCGCAAGAGATCCTGCCCCATACGGAGCTTGATCTGGGCAAGCTCGGTCACGTTACCAACGGTCGATTCGTAAACAGATCTGAGAAAGGCCTGGTCAAAATGGCTCAGTGCCTCCGGCCGGTCCGCGCTGCCTTGCGCAAACAACCCCAGGATAGTGGGAGCGTCCCCCAACTCCGGGTTCTCGCGAATCTGCGCGAGGCCAACCATGGAGACGTAATCGGCGACCTGTCCGTAAGTAAGGCCCACGATGTGCTCCAGATCGACCACTTCGATGACTGAATAGATCGTTCGAACCGATCCCCAAGTGAGTCTCGATCCCAGTTCGCCGGTATTGCAACGCGCATATCCGCTCATCTCGAAATGTTTCGCCAGGCCCGGGGCCACAGAGCAAGCGTTGTACCAGACGCGCACCGGTAGTTCCGCACTAATGAGCCGCTTGACCCCTCCCACTCCCCTGTCACGATTGAACAAGCGCGGATCCGCCGCCCACCACTCCTTCAACAGCGTTTCGGGATCGGATGTCACGACGACCACGAAGTTGAAAGCGCAGCCCTGAGAACCCAGGGGAACGCCGGAGTCCGCGGCGATCTGCGAGATGCGTTTCTTGACGAACTCATTTCCGGTCGGCGGCAGACCCGCGACACCAAGGCAAATGGGAACTTGCCAGCGCGCCAGTGACTCGTGTCTGGCGGGAAGGACGATCGACGTGACAAACTGGCTCACCTGCTTGGTGATTCGTTCCCGCTGCGCTTCGACCGTGACCGACTCGAGTTCGCGGTCACTGGATACCGTCACCGGTTGCTTTGACTCGGACGTCGACTCCGGATCCGCCGCGGCGCGAGTGACACTCAATGCAAGCATCGCGCCTGTAAGGGCGCCGGCGACCACAATTGATTGCCCTCCCATACGGGTCAGCCTAGCGCAATAGACCGGCGCTTGCGCGTTTCAGACGGAACCCAGGTCTGAGTTGAGCGAGGTACGCGAGCGGCACCGAGGCAAACAGGATCAACAGGTAGTCGAGCGGCAACCGGTAGCGCATCGTGGGCAGGAAGATCACGAATGGCGCGATGAACACCAGCATGAACGCATACACGGGCACGAGCCTGCGCCAGTGCGCGCGCGCGGAAAGAATGAGTCCGACGCCCGCGAGCACCAACACAGGCAAGTAGGCCAGCGCCGAAATCAGGTTGCGGTACGCACCGCCTTGCGCGCGCCCGGTCGTGACGGCGTCGGGCCATGGGCTCCAAAGCTGCAGCAGCTTCCGTGCCGCGAGCCTCGTGAATTCCAGAGGGTGCTGGCTGATGTATTTCCTGGCGTGCGCTCTTCCCTGGCGATCGAATTCAATCACCGCCATCGTCTGCGACAGGTTGCGGCGCTTGATGTCGTCGAGGACAGCGAGGTGCTCCTTGCAATAGGCAGTCCACTCGTATCCCTTGCCGCATGCCGGGACGACGGCACGCTTGCCGTAGCGCGCGTAAGTCTCGTTGTTCGCCAGCCAGAGATTCACGCCCGCAGCGGTATTCACCAGGATAACCTGCCGGTAAGCGACGTAGTTGCGCAACGTCCACGACCCCACGGTGAGTACCAGGCCCGCGAGAGCCGCAGCCACAAAGCCCGCGTTCTGCCGCCAACTGCAATCGCGGCTGAAGAGCAGCAGCAGGAACACGGGGATGTAGATCAGCAAGGACGGCAGCGTCAGGATGGTGACGCCGAGCAGCAGGCCCGCGAGGAACCGGGTCATGAAACTCCGCTCGTCCGCGAGCCGCACGCAGACCAGCAGGAAGATGGCCACAAGGAGTATTCCCAGCGTCTGCGGATATTCGAAGAGCGCCGACACATAGACCAGGTGCGGATAGAACGCGAGCATCAGCGCGGCAAGGATCGCGGCCGTGCGGCCAAAGAGCGAGCGCGCCAGCAGGAAGCCGACGACACACGAAGCCGCGCCGATCACTGCGCTCACCAGCCGCAGCGCCAAATAGTTGTGGCCGAAAAAGCTGAAGACACCAGCGATGAGCAGTGGCTGTGTCGGAACGGAGCGGCTGTTGTCGGACAGGCTGCCGAAGCCCTCGCCCGCAAGCAGGTTGAGCGCCACCTGTTCGTAGCGGTTGCCGTCCATCCAGACGACCTCTTGTGGCAACCACAGCGCGA
>DATIEU010000288.1:0-3042 GCA_035455565.1 Steroidobacteraceae bacterium
GGACGGACCCGGCGACTATCTCGCGCTGCTCAACGACGGCTCGGGCCGATTCGCTGCCGCGGCGCCGGGCACGATCCTGCCGACGGCGGCCGCGGTCGGCAATGGCTTCGACGTCGAGGTGGCGGACTTCGACCGCGACGGGATCGCGGATCTATTCCTGTGCAACCGGGCGTCGCTCTCGACACCTGCGGCGGCCGCGAGCTCGGGCGGCCAGCAGCGGCTGGCGCTAGGCGTCGGCCGCGATTAGCGTCATAGCCTCGCAACGGTGGTGGTGCCCAGGAGCTGTCACGCGGACTGTTGAGCATACGCGCCCGGCGCTAGCTCGGCATCACGTTGTGGGAAGCGGCCGCTCCCGAGGCATGCTTAAGGTGACCAATCAATGGGCCACTGCGACCCGATGGTGACGTAGGCTATTGCAAAGGGCGGTCATCGCTTCGCGGCTCTACAAGACCATTGAACGTTCCCGGTTCGCTCGGCGATTCGTAACATCCCAATCGCCTTGAGCGGAAACGGTGATACAAGTAATTGCATGACTATGCAGGTATTGATATAGTCTGCGCGTGAACGGTAACTCCACGCCGACAGGGATGAAACCGCTGGAGTTTCTCGGATCAAGTCGCGATGACTTACGCGGGATGCCCGATACAGTCCGGCACGACATCGGATTCGAGCTTATGCGCGTGCAGTTCGGCGGCGAGCCTGCGAGCTTCAAACCGATGCCCACCGTAGGAGCCGGTGCTTACGAAATTCGTGTCCGCGATAAATCGGGCGCATACCGGGCGATCTACGTGGCCAAGTTCGAGGCGGCTGTCTATGTGCTGCACGCTTTTCAGAAGAAGTCGCAACAGACTGCGAAGGCCGATATCGAGCTAGCGAAGGCTCGCTACAGAATGATTGGAGGAAAGTCATGAGGAAGAAGACCGATCCGCGTCTCTCCGATACTCGCCGGATCAAGAGTAGCGGCAATGTATTCGTCGATCTCGGCTTCGATCCGGCGGAGGCCAAGGTCATGGCGCTGCGCGCCGAGGTAATGATTCGCATGGAGCAGCATTTGAAGGCGCAGGGCTGGACGCAGGCCGAAGCCGCCAAGCGCTTAGGTATAACGCAACCGCGAGTGTCGCGACTCATCAAGGGCAAGTGGCAGGACTTCAGCCTCGATATGCTGCTGACGCTGGCTGCGCGTGCCGGGCTGAATCCCGAACTGAAGCTGGCCGCATGAGCAGTCGGCGCAATGACAGGTCCTGGCCGTTCTGAGGCGTTCGCGTTGACTCTGATCATTCAGTGCTGAACGTCCGCAATCAGAAGTAAACCAGACCGGCGCTGCACGCCGCGCGGCGTGAACTTTCCCGAGAAGCTCATTTCGGAAAAGTTCGGGGCTCGGTGTGGGCGTCGTGCCGCCGCGCCTGCCGTACTCGCGAACGGCGCGATCGCCGATGGATCGCGAGTCGTGTGGCGGTACTACTGGCGAGACAGCTTTTACGACGAGCTCTACTGGGGAGACCGCCACTTTCTTTGACGAGCCACCTTTCCAGCGGTAGGAACGCGGCGTAGTCGCGTTGAGGTTCCTCTTGTTGGGAGAGTCGTTTCGCCAAATCTCCAAGCGACACCGCACGTACTGTGCGATGACGCGGCTCGCCTCGTCTCGCCCCCTTGTGCGCCGCTGCTTCCAGCACGCGAACCCGGTTCTTCCCGCGCGCTGGAAAATATGCTCATATCGCAGCGCGGCTTGATGGCCGGACGGAGAGTTCGGCGCGAACGTGGCAATGACTACGACCCGGCTGGCGCACTACGAGATCGTCGGACACCTCGGCTCCGGGGGCATGGGTGATGTCTATGCCGCGCGCGACACCAGGCTGGGACGACTCGTCGCGCTGAAGCTCGTGTCCTTCGCGGCATCCGCGGATACCGAGAGCCTTGCCCGCTTCGAACGCGAAGGCAGACTGCTCGCGCTGCTGAATCACCCGAACATCGCGGTCATTCATGGCGTCGAGGAGGCAGCTGGACGGCAATTCCTCGTTATGGAGCTCGTCGAGGGCGACACGCTCGCCGAGCGGTTGACGCGCGGGCCGCTGCGAGTCGACGAGGCCTTGAGCTTTGCCCGACAAATTGTGGACGCCCAAGTCTTCGTTGCCGAGCTGTGGGCGGATGAGGGTCGCAAAGACGATGCTCGTGCGCTGCTCGCGCCGATCTACGGATGGTTCACCGAAGGCTTCGACACGCCGGACTTGAAGGACGCCGCGGCGCTTATCGCGCGTTTGAAATGACCGTCATCGCAGTCGACGCGAGTTGACTACAGCGCACGAGGAGTGGTGCCCAGGACGCGTTACCCGACTTATACCTTGAGCGCATTCCCCTGCGCCTGAAGTAACTAGGGAGCCCCGCGTCGGCGGGGCTTCTTCTTGCGGCGTGGACGCCCCTTCGGGGCAGGGTTTTTCAGAATGAACTCGTCAATGGCGTACTCATAGATGCTCTTGGGCCCGTGGCTGCGAATGTCCGAGACGACGCCTCTCGAGGCAACCTGATAGAAGACCACGCCCGAGAAGATTCGCTCGAAAATCTCGTATCGCTGAAGTCGTTCCCTGAACGCGATCCGAATACGCCATAGTCCGCCACCGCTCATCCCGGTGAACGAATTGGGCACGCTGTACCGCTTGTCATACCTTACCGATCCGTCGTAGTAGTCGAAGTCGCCGCGCCTGCGTACCGGATCGACGCCACCAACTGCCGACAAACAAAACACGCTGGTCGTTAGTGTCCTGTTCTTTTCATCAAGAGACCGGGCACCCAACACCTCTGGAAATCCAACTTCGACCCATACACCGTCATCCCTTGTCAGTCTCCGCTCTTGCCACTTTTCGCGGTGATAACGGAGGTTCACGAAGGTGAACATCGACCCAAGAACATCAGCCGAGTGATCGCTGAGGCGGATGAATCCCAGATCGGGTCCATTTGCTTCGACTCGCGGCCTTGGCGTGCAGAGATACTCGACGTGGTGATGGTCGAAGGTCAGGCATTGGTGGTTCAGCAGCATCACCGACCACT
>DATIEU010000289.1:0-3591 GCA_035455565.1 Steroidobacteraceae bacterium
CAGCGTGTACTCGAGCGAAGCTTCCAGGTGATCGCGCATGGTCGCGCCACCGTTGGGTGCATCTTCGAACGCAACCGGCGCGTCGAGGAACGCGAGGTCGCCGGTCTCGCGGATGTAGGCGCTCACGCTGAGAACGAGCCAGAGCGGATCGTCGTTGAAGCCGCCGCCGATATCGCTGTTGCCAGTGCGGGTGAGCGGCTGGTACTGGTGGTAGCAGCTGCCGTCGCTCTTCTGAGTCGCGGCCAGGTGAATCAGCCGCTGCCTTACCTCGGCGGGCGCGATATGCACGACGCCCAGGCAATCCTGGTTGGAGTCGCGGAATCCGATGCCGCGCCCACGCCCGGTCTCGAACAGCGAAGCGCTCCGGGCCAGATTGAACGTCACCATGCACTGGTACGGGTTCCACGTGTTGACCAGTGCGTTCAGTTGCGAATCCGGTGTCTTCACCTGCAGTGCGCCCAGTGCGGCGTCCCAGCGTTGGCCGAGACGGCGGCGTGCCTGCGCGAGATATTCCTTATCTTCCAGCCGGGCGTGCAGCCGGCGCGCGGCGCTGATGTTGGGCGAACCGTCGGGCGCCCATTTCTCGCTGGGCGCGTTCTCGGCGAACCCGGTGGCGAAGACGATCTCCTCTGTTTGTCCGGGTTGCAGCGTGAGTGAGACCGCGAACGAGGCAATCGGCCACCAGCCGTTCACGTGCGAGTTGCCGGGGCGACGCGCGCGCACCACGGCCGGATCCCTGAGATCGCCGTAAGGCCCGAGGAAGGTGCAACGATCGGTGTCGAACCCGGCAATCGGCCGATTCACGGCGTGAAAAGCGTAGTGGGCCCGTCGCTCGCGGTAGCCGGTGACGTGGCAGATGATGGAGCCATCCACCAGGCATTCCGCGAGCGACAGGTTTCGTTGCAGGTTGGCGCCATCGTCCTCCGCGTTCCACTGGCACCACTCGACGAACGAGAAGATCTGCACCTTCTTCACTGCGGTGGTGTCGTTCGTGAGCGTCAGGACTTGCAGCTCGACGTCGTCCTCGTCGGCGACGAACACGTGCACGTCGGCGTGCAGGCCGTTCTTGCCCGAACGGAAGCGCGTGTAGCCGAGACCATGCCGGCACTCGTAGTGATCGAGCGGAGTCTGCGACGGGCGGAAACCCGGATTCCAGGTGCAATCGCCATCGGCGATGTACAGATACTTACCGACGCTGTCGAGCGGCACGCTGTCGTAGCGATAGCGCGTGAGGCGGCGCAGCTTCGCGTCGCGATAGAAACTGTAGCCGCCGCCGGTATTCGAGATGATCGAGTAGAACGCCGTGCTGCCGAGGTAGTTGATCCAGGGCAACGGCGTGAGCGGCTCGCGGATCACGTACTCGCGCTGCTCGGGATCGAAGTACCCGTAGGTTCCCGCAGACAGTGCGCCGTTGCCCAGTTGCGTAGCCATCTAGTCGCTCGCCAACCGGTCATACCAGCTCTTCTTCAGGATCACGCCGCCAATTGCGATCAGCGCCAGGCAGCCCGCGATGCCATCGAAGCGGCGCAGCACTACGTAGATCGGCAGCGCCACCAGCGCGGTCTGCACGCACGTGCCCAGGACGACGTTGAACATGTCCCGGCCGAAATTCCGATTGACCGGAAAAGCGGGCTCCTCGCGCAGCACCGCGTCGCGCACCGGTCCCCAGAAGCCCCACGGGCGCACGCGCCGATAGAAGTTCATGAGCAGGCGCAGGTCATCGGGCGGTGTCAGGTACGTGCCGATGAAGCAACCCGCGAGCGACAACAGGAACAGCAGCGGGAAGCTGTAGAGCGGGAAAACATCCGCGGCAATCTGCGGGAACAGCGGATGCAGCAGCGGTGGTAACGCCAATGCTCCGACCATGCCGACCAGCATGCCGATAAAGAAGCCGTAGCCGTTGAAACGCCACCAGTACCATTTCAGTACGTTTGCCGCGGTGTAGCCGCCCCACAGGCCCGAAACGATCCAGATGAGCAGGGCATTGATGCTCGGTATGTACAGTCCGATCGCGGCGCTCAGGTACACGAACGCAATGGATACGGCGTAGCTCAGATAGATGAGCTGCTTGCGGCTCGCCTGTGGATTGATGTGCCGCCGATAGACATCGTTGACGAGGTAGGCGGGCGCCGCATTGAGCGTGGCCGCGAAGGTGGACACGAACGCGGCCAACAGTCCCGCGATGATGAGACCGAGAACTCCGGGCGGCGCGAACTGGCGCATCGCTTCCGGCAGGATGCGATCGTAGTCCGGTACGCCGGCCGTGGCGATGCCGAGCTCGCCGAAGTAGGCGATGGCGAGCACCGCGAAGCCCGCGACCAGGAGATAACGGATCGGCATCAGGACGATCGACACGAAGCCGCTCATCATGGCCGCTTCGCGCGGCGAGCGCGTCGAGAGGATCTTCTGCATGTCGTAGTTGGGAGCGGGTCCCGCGGCGCTGATCAGGATCCCCTTGAACAGCAGCATCATCATGAAGACGCTGAACAGCGTGTAGCCATCGCTTGCGACCTTGTTGTTGAGCGTCGCGAGACCGCCGCTCCAGTCGAGATCGAGGGACCAGCCGAAGAACGGCGTGTGCCATCCCGCGGGCACCAACGCGGCGATGGTCGCCGGGTCGACCCGCTGAATCGCGATGATCGCAACGACCACCGAGACGATCGTCATCAACACGAACTTCAGGACATCGGTCCACACGATGCTGAACATGCCGCCGAGCACGGCATAGATCATCGTGATCGTGGTGAACACGATGCCGTACAGGTTGGCTACGTTATGTGGCGCGACGTCGAACGGCGCATACGGTGCGACGGCTGACCACGGCAGAAAGATCTCGATGAACTTGCCGATGCCGACGAAGCCGTAAGCCAGGAATCCAAGCACACTCAGGACCGCGAACCCGATCACCACGAACTGCGAGAGTTGCCCGCCCGTGCCCTCCCCGAAACGCGTCGCGATCCATTCCGCGCCGGTGAGCGCGTTCGACCGGCGCAGCCAGCACGAGAGGTAGACCATCAGGAAGATCTGGTTGAAGACCGGCCAGACCCAGGGAATCCACACGCTCTTCAACCCGTAAACGACACACAGCGTCACCAGCCACATGGTGCCGGTGACGTCATACATATCGGAGGCGTTGGAGAGACCGAGCATGTACCAGGGCAGGGATTTGTCGGCGAGGTAGTAGGACTGCAGGCTCCGTGCGGCGCGTCGGCGGGCTAGCAGGCCGATCGCTATGGTGGAGAGCACATACAGACCGACGATCGCCAGGTCGATGGCCTGCATGTTGTCGTTGTCCCCCTGTGAGACCGCGCCAATAATCATCTCCGTTACTGACAGCGCTGTCAATGATATTGATGCTATGCCGCCAGTGATCCCGCGCTCGCGCCGCCCGTCCAAACGATTCGCGCGCCTCCGCCGAAGTGCTGACTGCCACATCCACCCGCCGGTCGACGATATCCCGGGACGCGTGATCGGAGCCAAGATCGGCAGCGAGGCTTTCGCGCTCGCGACCTCGTACTACGAGGGACTCGGTGGTGGCGGCAACGACATCATCGACGGCGGCGACGGCGACGACATCGAGATCCAGGGCTT
>DATIEU010000290.1:0-15541 GCA_035455565.1 Steroidobacteraceae bacterium
GCACGGCGCCAGTCCAGCGGGCAACACCCCGGACCGCGAAACCGTGGGTGCATTGCGCAACCAGGAGGTGCATGGGCCCCGGACCCTGCAACTGAAGGGTGAGCGTGCCGTCGAACTTGCGGGTCGAGGCGATGAGGGCCACGGCCGCGGCGGCCTCGCCCAGTAAATCCCGGATCGGCGCCGGGTATTGGTGGTGCTCGCACATGGCCACCCACGCGCTGTCGAGGTGCACGATGTGGCCGCGGACCGGGCTGTGTTCGAAGAAGAAGCGGCGGATGAGGTCGCGATCGGGCACGGGACACTGTGATGAGCGGAGGGGACGGGCGATGTTAACCTATCGCGCCGCAACAAGATGCAGGCCTTGGCCGATCCTTATGCCGGCCGCTTTCAGATACAGTCTCCGGCGATCCTGAGAACAACAAGGCGTGGGCGACTTCACTCGAGCGCTGGCGGACCTGCGTGCCGGTGTCCCCGATACGGACGCCGTGAACTCGCTGTTTTCAATCACCTACGAAGACCTGAAACAACTCGCCCACCAGCGCTTGCGACGCAGCGCGCCCGTGACGGCGCTCGATACCACCTCGCTCGTCCACGAGTCCTACCTGCGGTTCCAGAAGGCCGCGCGGCTCGACCTCGAGGACCGCGCCCATTTCATCGTCTATGCCGCCAAGGTCATGCGCTCGGTCGTGATCGACATGGCGCGGCGGCGCTCCGCCGAGCGGCGCGGCGGTGACGAAATACTGCTCACGCTCAACACGGAAGTACGCGACATGGTGGCAACGGAGGCCGATCTGCTGCAGCTCGATGACGCGCTCAGCGCGCTGGCGCGCGTCGATGCGCAGCTCGTGCAGATCGTCGAGATGCGCTACTTCGCCGGTCTCTCCGTCGACCAGATCGCCGAGAGCACGGGACTCTCCCCGCGCACCGTGTTCCGCATGTGGGAAAAGGCGCGGCTGGTGCTGCTCGACGCCTTGCGCGGGTCCTGAGAGCAACGCATGCGGCCCGACCTGATCGCCGAGTGGCCCCTGATCTCGCGCCTGCTCGACGAGGCGCTTGCCGTCGATGACGACAAGCGCGCCGCCTGGCTCGATGCCCTGCCCGCCGAACATGCGGCGCTCAAGGCCGTGCTGGAGCGCCTGCTCGCACGGCGCGACGAAGCCGCCGATTTCTTCGAGCGCCCGATCGAGGCCTCCGACGAGACGCTCGAGTTCACCGAGGAGCTGCCGATCGGTGCCGAGTTCGGCCCGTACCGCGTCGAGCGGCTGCTCGGCCGCGGCGGCATGGGATCGGTGTGGCTCGCGCGGCGCACGGATGGCGGGCTCGACCTGCCGGTCGCCATCAAGCTGCCGGACCTGGATACCGCCGGCGGGCCGATCAAGGAGCGTCTCGAGCGCGAGCGGCAGATCCTGGCGGCGCTCAATCATCCGAACATCGCCCGCCTCTACGAAGCCGGTGTCACGCAGGATGGGCGCCCCTACCTCGCGCTAGAGTACATCGAGGGCGAGACCTTGCTCGCCTATTGCGAGCAGCGGGCACTGCCGGCGCGCAAGCGCATCGAGCTGTTCCTGCAGGTGCTGCGCGCAGTGCACTACGCGCACGCGAGCCTGGTGATCCACCGCGACATCAAGCCCTCCAACATCATCGTGACTCCGGGCGGCGAGGTGAAGTTGCTCGACTTCGGCATCGCCAAGCTGATCGATCGCAAGACGCGCATCACCGAGCGCACCGAGCTCACGCAGATGTACGGGCGGCTGATGACGCTCACCTATGCATCCCCGGAGCAGGTACTGGGCGAACCGCTCACCACCGCGACCGATGTGTACTCGCTCGGCGTGATCCTGTTCGAGCTGCTCACGGGCACGCGGCCCTATCGCCTGAAGCGCGGCACGGCGGCGGAGCTCGAAGAAGCCATCATGACGGGCGCCACGGTGCATCCCAGCCAGGCCGTCACGGCCAACTTCGCGCGTTCGGCCTCGATGTCGCTCGCGAGATGGCGCCGCGTCCTGCGCGGCGACCTCGACACCATCATCATGAAGGCGCTGGAGCGCGATCCCGCGCAGCGCTATTCGTCGGTCGACGCGCTCGCCCAGGACTGCGAGCGCTACCTCAAAGGCCAGCCGGTGCTGGCGCAACCGCATCGGCCGCTCTATCGATTGGCGAAATTCGTCGGCCGGCACCGGCTCGCACTCGGCGCTGCCGCCGCGGTGATGGCCGCACTGGTGGTGGGACTCGGCATCGCGCTCTGGCAAGCGCGGGTCGCTCACGAGGAGGCGCAGAAGCAGCGGGCGGTGCAGGCCTTTCTCACCTCGCTCTTCGACAAGAACACGCGCCTGCAGCCCGATGCGGCACAAGCCCGGGCGATGACGGTGCGCGAGCTCCTGCTCGATGCCGGCGATCGCGTCGAGCACGCCTTCGACGAAACCCCGGCGGTCAAGCTCGAGCTCCTCAACACCGTGTCCCGGCTGTTGCGCGAGATCGATGAGTACGAGCGTTCGGCGGCACTGGCGCGCGAAGCGGTTGCGGTGGCGCGCGACAACGGCTTCACCCGGCAGGACGCCTACGTCGACGCGCTCTTGAGCCTCACCACGGCCGCGCGCCTGCTGGGGAATGGACCCGAGGCGGTCGCGGCCCGGGACGAGGCGCTCAAGGTGCTCGAGGATCGCGGCGATCGCACCTCGCTCTTGCGGGCGCGCGCCGAGGTCACGACGGTCGCACAGATGGCGCCCGACGCGGCGCGGGAGATCGAGATCGTCAAGCACGGCGCGGAGCTCTTCGAGCAGCGCTATCCGAAGGACCCGGCCTATTTCAATGCGCTCTGGGTGCTCGGCAACCTCTATCGCACGCAGCAGCAGCCCGCCGAGGCGGCCGTGAATTTCCGGCGCGCCATCGCGGCTTTCGATCAGGTGGGTTCGCGCGACTACACCAACTACGGCGCGAGCCATGGTTTTCTCGCGCAATGCGAGTTCGGCCTCGGTCACGTGAAGACGGCGCTCGATCTGTACCCCAAGGGGCTCGAACTGCTCGATCGCCACGCGGGACCGACCGCGCTCGTGACGCGCTTTCACCGCGGCAATTACGCATTCATGTTGCACGTCGCGGGCCACCCGCAGGAGGCGCATCGCGTGTTCGCGGAAGTGCGCGCGACCCAGCCTGCGGAGGGCCCGACCGTCGTCGATTTCGACAACGCGGTGTATGAAGCCGGCGGATTTCTCCAGGAAGGCCGCGCCGCCGAGGCCGAGCAGGTGCTCGAGCCCTTCTCGACGAGCTGGATCGAATTCGGCAAGCGCTACGCCGTGAATGGCGAGCGCTGGGTGACCGAGCTCGCGGTCGCCCGCGCCATGCTGGGCCAGAGCGAGGGAGCCCGCAAGGCTCTCGACCGGATCGCCGAGCTTCCCGAGCAGAACTACGGCCAGAGCGTGCTGAGCTCCGCGCAGCACGTGGCGGATGCGGCCTGGATCGATCTCGTCGCCGGCAAGGCAGAGGCCGCCCAACGTCAGTTGGACGAAGTAGCCGAGACGCTGAGCAAGGCTCCGAAAGCCTTCGACGCCGACTTCGTGCAGCTCGCGACTGTGGCATCCGAGGTGGCCTTGCGCCGCAAGGACTCGCGCGCCGCGCTGGCGCACGCGTCCGCAGCGCTCAACCACCTGCACGACAAGGTCGAGCGCGACGCACTGCCGTACGTCGAAGCCCGCGTCCTCAAGGCGTACGGCGATGCGCTGGTCGCCGCAGATCGGAGCGAGGAAGCCCTGACGCAACTCGAGCCCGCAGCGAAATTGATGCGGCGGCTGCACTCGCCCGATAGCCCGTGGTTGCTGGACACGCTTGCCATCCTGAGCCTGGCGCGCCAGCGGCAGGAGGACGTCACGGAAGCCCGCAAGCTCGCGACCGAAGCGCGCGACATTGCGCATCGCAACAGCAACCTGCCGGAGCTCTTCACCGCGCGGCTCACCGAGGCCGAACAACTCCTGCGCTGAGACCGCCTTCCCGACGAACGGTTGGCAGAGTTCTGACCCCCACTGCGTGTTCAAGGATGAAGGGGCCTCACGGCCTGCACCAACACCAGCCAGCGGGGGTATCCAATGAACACGCAACACGCCAGGCCGCTGCTCATGGCGGCCGCATTTACAGCCACGATCACGATGAGCGCCGCGGCGTCCGCCGATGGAACGGCGCCGACGCCGGCCACCGTCTGCATCGCCTTGCCGCAGGCGCAGCTCGGCCAGGGCAACAACTCGCCGACGGACGTGAGCGAACCGGTGCGCACCGCGCTCGGCACGTTCATGGCGGGACCCGCCATCGAGCTCGTGCGCCTCGACGCGCGCATTCCGGTGCAGATCGACGCGGAAGCGACCCAGAAGGGCTGCGGCTACGTACTGCGCTCGGCCGTCTCGCAGAAGAAAGGCGGCGGCAGTTTTCTCAAGAAAATGGCCCCGCTCGCCAGTGCGCTGCCAATGCTCGGCGGCGTCGGCGGCAACATGGGCAGCGTGATGGCGGCGCAGGCCGTGTCGTCCGCGGCCTCGGCTGCTGCTGCGCAGTCCATGCAGGAAGAAGCGATGGCGGCGATGACTGGCGCCCAGCAGTCGAACGTGAAGTCGGGCGACACGATCACGGTGGAGTACGCGCTCTCTGCGGTGGGCAACGCTACCCCGGTCCAGCAGGGCAAGCTCCAGCAGAAAGCCAAGCAGGACGGCGAGGATCTCATCAGCCCGCTGCTCGAACAGGTGGCGACCGCCGTGGTGACCAAGGTCGCGACGCCGACCGTAGCCACGACCACGACCGAGTGAACGGTCGAGGAGAAACGCCATGAACTGCCGTTCACTGCGTGCGTTGCCGGCCTTGACCCTTCTCATGAGTGCGACGGTGGGGGCCCAGGTCCCCACCGCTCCCGACATGAGCGCGATGATGCAGATGCAGATGGCCGAGCCCGAAGCACCGCGGCCGGGCGATGCCGCGATGACCTGCGAGCAGATCGCGCAGGAGTTCCAGAGCATCCTGCGCAACAAGAATGTACGGCCGGACTCGCAGGCCAATACGCAGGCCGCATGCGAAATGCGCGCGGCGATGGCCATCACGCCGGCCGACCAGGCGGCCATGAGCGCCAACACGCCGCAAGCGCAGGCGCTGCGTGAGCAGAAGACCGCCCAGATGCAGCAAGCGAATCAGAGACTGATGGAGACGAATCGCCCGATGCTGGAGGCCATGAACGATCCGCGCATCATGCGCCTCGCCATCCTCGCCGACGAGAAGCATTGTGCGATTGCCCCCGAAGAGGCTCCAGCGCAGGCGCCGGTTGCCGATCCCTGCGGCCCCGGAGTGGTTACCCCCGCAATGGTCACCGGTGGTGTCGTGCCACCGGCGCCTGCTTCTGCCGCCGCGAGCGGCCGGACGGACCCGTTCAAGACGACGACGCCAGCCGTCGCACCGCCGCCCGCGGCGGGCACGAGCGATCCGTTCGTGAAGCAAGGGTCGAAGGCGCCAGCGCCCGCTGAGCAACAGCCGACGACGGATCCGTTCAAGAAGAAGTGAAGCCGACGCTAGAGCTGCGGGGTGAGGCGCTGCCTCACCCCTTCAGTTTCTGGCGCAGGAGCTCGTTGAGCTGGGCCGGATTGGCCTTGCCCTGTGTCGCCTTCATGACCTGCCCGACGAAGAAGCCGAAGAGCTTCTCCTTGCCGGCGCGGTAGTCCGCGAGCTGCGCGGGATTGGCAGCCATCACCGCCTCGATCGCGCGCTCGATCGCCGAGCTGTCGGTGATCTGACGCAAGCCGCGCGACTCGATGATCGCATCGGCATCCTTGCCCTCGGTCCACATCGCCTCGAACACTTCCTTGGCGATCTTGCCCGAGATGGTCGAGTCCTGGATGCGCCGCAGAAGTCCGGCAAGCGTCTGCGCATCGAGCTTGCTCGCGCCGATCTCGAGTCCCTCGCGATTGAGCGCGCCGGCGAGATCGCCCATGACCCAGTTGGCCGAGAGCTTGGCCTCGCCCCCCAGTGCTTTCACGACGGCCTCGTAGTAATCACCGAGCTCGCGGCTTGCCGTCAGCACACCGGCGTCGTACTCCGATAGCCCGTAGTCGCCGACGTAACGACGGGCCTTGTCGTCGGGCAGCTCGGGGAGCGTGCGTCTCACTGCCTCGATCAGCGCTTCCTCGATCACCACCGGCAGCAGGTCGGGGTCCGGGAAATAGCGGTAATCGTTCGCTTCTTCCTTGGAGCGCATGGAGCGTGTCTCGTCGCGATCCGGGTCGTAGAGGCGCGTCTCCTGCACTACGGTGCCACCGGAGCGCAGGATCTCGATCTGGCGCTCGACCTCGTGATTGATCGCCTTCTCGACGAAGCGGAACGAGTTCAGGTTCTTGAGCTCGGCGCGCGTGCCGAGCTTCTGCTGCCCGAGCGGTCGCACCGAGACGTTGGCGTCACAACGGAACGAGCCCTCCTGCATGTTGCCGTCGCAGATCTCGAGATAGCGCACCAGCGTGTGCACCTTTTTCATGTAGGCGATCGCTTCCTTCGCGGAACGCATGTCGGGCTCCGACACGATCTCGAGCAGCGGCACGCCGGCGCGATTGAGATCGATGCCCGAGAGTCCCTTGACGACATCGTGCAGCGACTTGCCCGCGTCCTCTTCGAGATGCGCGCGCGTGATGCCGATCGTCTTGCGCGAGCCGTCATCGAGCACGATCTCGAGCGTGCCGTCCTCGACCACCGGGCGCTCGTACTGGCTGATCTGGTAGCCCTTCGGCAGGTCGGGATAGAAATAATTCTTGCGCGCGAACACCGAGCGGCGCGCGATGTTGGCGCCGGTGGCGAGGCCGAACTTGATCGCCATCCTGAGCGCCGCGCCGTTCAGCACCGGCAACACGCCGGGATAGCCGAGATCGACCAGGTTGGCCTGCGTGTTGGGCGGCGCGCCGTACGCAGTCGATGAGCCCGAAAAGATCTTCGATCTGGTCGCGAGCTGCGCGTGGATCTCGAGGCCGATGACGGTTTCCCACTCCATCATTCGTACCCACGCGGTATGCGCTTGTGCCAGTCGGTCTCGAGCTGGTAGCGATGCGCTGCGTTCAGGAGGCGCGCCTCGCTGAACACCGGTCCGATGATCTGCATGCCCACCGGCAACGCCCCGACAAAGCCGCACGGCACCGAGATCGCCGGGAGTCCCGCCAGGTTCGCGCCGATCGTGTAGATGTCGTTCAGGTACATGGTGATCGGGTCGTCCACTTTCGCGCCCAGCGCGAACGCCGGCGTCGGCGACGTCGGCCCGATCAGCACGTCGACTTCTTCGAACGCGTGCCGGAAGTCATCGCTGATGAGCTGGCGCACTTTCTGTGCCTTGAGGTAGTAGGCGTCGTAGTAGCCCGCGGACAGCACGTAAGTGCCCGTCATGATGCGCCGCTTGACCTCGGCGCCGAAGCCTTCGCCGCGCGAACGCTTGTAGAGGTCGAGGAGATCGCGCGGCTTCTCGCAGCGATAGCCGAAGCGCACGCCGTCGAAGCGCGACAGGTTCGAGCTGCATTCGGCGGGCGCGACCACGTAGTAGGTCGGCACCGACAAGGGCAGGTGCGGCAAGCTCACTTCGCGGGTCGTCGCACCCTGCGCGCGCAGGACGTCGATTGCGGCGTGGATCAGTTTCGCGACGGTGTCGTCGAGGCCGTCGAAGAATTCGCGCAGCAAGCCGATCCGCAAGCCCTTCAAGGGCTTCTCGATCAGCGCGGCGTAGTCGGGCACCGGCTCATCGACGCTGGTCGAGTCGCGCGGATCGAAACCTGCCATAGCCGCCAGCACGACGGCCGCATCGGCCGCGCTGGGAGTGAGCACCCCCGCCTGGTCGAGACTCGAGGCGAAGGCGATCATCCCGTAGCGTGAAACGCGACCGTACGTGGGCTTCAGGCCGGTGATGCCGGTGAGCGCGGCGGGCTGGCGAATCGAGCCGCCGGTATCGGTGCCCGTGGCGATCGGCACCAGGCGCGCGGCCACCGCCGCGGCCGAGCCGCCCGAAGAACCGCCGGGCACGCGCGTCACGTCCCACGGATTGCGCACCGGACCGTAGAAGCTGGTCTCGTTGGACGAGCCCATCGCGAACTCGTCCATGTTGGTCTTGCCGAGCAGCACGACGCCCGCGTCCTTCAGACGCTGCGCGACGGTTGCGTCATAGGGCGCGACGAAGTTGTCGAGGATGCGCGAGCCGCACGTGGTGCGGATGCCGTCGGTGCAGAAGATGTCCTTGTGCGCGAGCGGGATGCCGGTGAGCGGACCGCCACCGCCCGCCTTCAGCGTTTGATCCGCGCGCCGTGCCGCCGCCAGCGCTTGCTCTTCCGTCACCGTGAGGAACGCGTTGAGCGCGCCGTTGTGGCGCGCAATGCGCGCGAGCAACGCGCGCGTCAGCTCCTCGCTCGAGAAGCGCCGGCTGCGCAGGCCCGCGGCCAGTTCCGAAACACTCAGCGTGTGCATGGGACGATCGTCACTCGATGCTTGTCATTCGATGACTGTCATTCGATGACCTTGGGCACGAGGTAGAGCCCCGCCTCGACCAGTGGCGCGTTCTTCTGGAAGCGCTCGTGCTCGTCGCGCTCGGTCACCTCGTCCGCGCGCAAGCGTTGGCTCTGGCCGCTCAACGGATGCGCCATGGGCTCGACCTTGCTCGTGTCAGCGGCGTTGAGCTGCTCCACGAAGGTGATGATGCGGGTGAGCGTCGCGGCGAGCTCACCGAGCTCCTGCTCGGTGAGGGCGAGCCGTGCGAGATGGGCGATGCTCTCGACGTCCTTGCGGGTGAGATTCATGAGTGATCAAAAGTGTGAAAAAGAGCCGAAAAAAGCCGCGCAATCATACACCTTCGCCTTGCTGAAAGTCCTTCCCGTTGCTAGAGTACCGCAACTTTTTTGGCCCCCCTTCGCCGCTTCCGAAAAGCCCGCACATGTTCAAACGCCTCAGAGGTTATTTCTCCAATGACCTCTCGATCGATCTTGGTACCGCCAATACGCTGATCTACGTCCGTGGCCGCGGCATCGTTCTCAACGAGCCGTCGGTGGTCGCCGTGCAGGACGAACCGACGCGCGGCGGCAAGGTGATCGTCGCGGTCGGCGCCGAAGCCAAGAACATGCTCGGCCGCACGCCCGGGCACATCACCGCGGTGCGCCCGATGAAGGACGGCGTGATTGCGGACTTCACCTACACCGAGAAGATGCTGCAGTTCTTCATCAAGAAGGTGCACGGCAATCGTCTTCTCAATCCCAGCCCGCGCGTGCTGGTGTGCGTGCCCTTTGGCTCGACGCAGGTCGAGAAGCGCGCCATCAAGGAAAGCGCCGAAGGCGCCGGCGCGCGCAGCGTCGACACAGTCTATGAACCGATGGCCGCGGCCGTAGGCGCGGGGCTTCCCGTGCACGAGGCGCGCGGCTCGATGGTGCTCGATGTCGGCGGCGGCACTTCGGAAGTCGCCGTGATCTCGCTCAACGGCATCGTGTATGCCTCCTCGGTGCGCATCGGCGGCGATCGGTTCGATGAAGCGATCACCAACTACGTGCGGCGCAATTACGGCATCCTGATCGGCGAAGCGACGGCCGAGCGCGTGAAGCTCGAGATCGGCTCGGCGTATCCGGGCCAGCAGGTGCGCGAAATGTCGGTGAAGGGCCGCAACCTCTCCGAAGGCGTGCCGCGCAGCTTCACGCTCAACAGCAACGAGATTCTCGAGGCGTTGCAGGAACCGTTGCAGGGCATCGTGGGCGCCGTGAAACAGGCGCTCGAACAGACGCCACCGGAGCTCGGCGCGGATGTCGCCGAGCGGGGCATCGTGCTCACCGGCGGTGGCGCGCTCCTGCGCGACATCGACAAGCTGCTCATGGAGGAGACGGGGCTCCCGGTCGTGGTGGCGGACGATCCGCTCACCTGCGTGGCGCGTGGCGGTGGGCGCATTCTGGAGCTCACCGACGAGCATGGTCCGGGCATGTTCGGCCTGGAGTAGCTCCTCACAGAGAATCAGTTGGTCGCGTTCCGCAACGCCGAAACCCGCCCTATCCTCGGCCGCGGGCCTTCTCCCGGACTACGACTCTTCTTCTTCGCCCTGTTGTCGCTCGGCCTCATGTGGCTCGATCAGCGCCAGGGCTATCTCGAGGGACTGCGCCACGCGCTGTCGCTGGTGAGCTACCCGTTCCAGGTCCTGGTCGATTCGCCTTCCGCCGCGTGGGACTGGCTCGAAGAAAGCTTTGCAACGCGCGAGCGGCTGAGCCGTGAAAACGCCGATCTGCGCCAACGCCTGCGCGAGTCGGATCTCAAGCTCATGCGGTTCGAGGACCTCGAGCAGCAGAACCTGCGGCTGCGCGAGATGCGCGCCGCCACCGCGCGAATCTCCGAGCGCGTGGTGGTCGGTGAAATCATGCGTGTCGACCTCGATCCGTATCGGCACCGGGTGATCATCAACAAGGGCACGCGCGATGGCGCCTACAAGGGCCAGCCATTGCTCGATGCCACCGGCGTCTTCGGCCAGATCACCCGCGCCGGTGCATTCTCGTCGGAGGCCATCCTGATCACCGACGCCGAGCATGCGATTCCCATCCAGGTGAACCGCAACGGCCTGCGCAGCCTCGCGCTCGGCACCGGCAGCCCCGATCGGCTGAGCCTGCCGTTCCTGCCCACCAATGCCGACATCAAGGAGGGCGACCTGCTCGTGTCGTCGGGCCTGGGCGGCGTGTTCCCGGCCGGCTACCCGGTCGCCACCGTCACGAAAGTGGACAAGATGGCGGCACAGACACTCGCCAACGTGGTCGCGAAGCCCGCGGCCACGCTCGATCGCGACCGCGAGCTCCTGCTCGTGTGGCCGAACGAGCCGAAGGCCGACGAGGAGTTGCCGGCAGCGCCGGCGGCCAGCACCGAGGCGAAGCCGTGAGCCGCGAAGATCTCAACCGCCTGCCGATGTATCTCAGCGTGCTGCTCGGCCTGACGCTCAGCATCCTGCCGCTGCCGCACTGGCTCGACGTCACGCGCCCCGATGTGCTGGCGATCGTGGTGCTCTACTGGGCGATCATGGTGCCGCGCGCCGGCGGCATTACGCTCGCGTTCGTGTGCGGCCTCGCGCTCGATGCGTTCAAGGGCGTGGTGCTCGGCCAGCACGCGCTCGCGCTCTCGCTCGCGACCTACGTCGCGATCAAGTTGCATCTGCGCATCCGCATCTTCCCGATCTGGCACCAGGCGCTCACGGTGTTCTGGCTGCTCGCGCTCTACGAGTTCGTGTTGTTCTGGATCGACGGCGCGACCGGGCATCCGATCACGAACTACTCGCGCTGGCTGCCGGCCTTCACCGGCGCCGCGCTCTGGCCGGTGTTTGCGGGGCTCCTGGGCAACGCCTATCAACGCACTTAGCTCATGATCAGTCCGGTTCGCATCAAGGATCACTGGGCGGAACAGCGCATGTTCATGCGCCGCGCGATCGCCGCGGGCATCGTGATCCTGGCGCTCGTGATCGCGCTGGTGGTGAAGCTGGTGCAGTTGCAGGTCGTGCGTCACCAGTACTACGCCGAGCTCTCGCAGGGCAATCGCGTGCGCATCGAGCCGCTGCCGCCGAATCGCGGCCTGATCCTGACGCGCGCTGGTGAAGTGCTGGCGGAGAACCTGCCCGCCTACCAGCTCGAGCTCACCCCCGAACAGGTGCCGAACGTCAACGAAGCCCTGTGGCGGCTGGTGGATCTCAGGCTCGTCGAGCCCGATGACATCGAACGCCTAACGCGCCTGGTCCGTTCGCGCCGCATTTTCGAAAGTGTGCCGATCCGGCTGCAGCTCAGCGACGAGGAAGTGGCGCGTTTCGCCGTGCACCGCCATGAATTTCCGGGCATCGACATCCGCACGCGCCTGACGCGCCACTATCCGCTCGGCGACGTGGGGGTTCATGCCCTCGGCTACGTGGGCGCGATCAGCGAACAGGACCTCAAGCGCATCGACGAAAGCGAGTACGCGGGGACCACGCTGATCGGCAAGGTGGGCGTCGAATCGTCCTTCGAGAAGCAAGTGCACGGCACCACCGGCTTCCGGCAAGTGCTGGTCAACGCACAGGGACGGCCCGTGGAGGGCGAAGCGGCGTTGCGCGCCAATCTCGCGACGCGCCCGCCGGTGTCGGGCAACGATCTGATTCTGAGCCTCGACGTGCGCGCACAGCGCGCCGCCGAAGAAGCATTGCGCGGGCTGCGCGGCGCCGTGGTCGCGATCGACCCGAACAACGGCGACGTGCTGGCGTTCGCGAGCACGCCGGGGTTCGACCCCAACCTCTTCGCACGCGGTCTCACGACTGCGGAGTACAAGGCGTTGCAGGACGACATCGACCGCCCGATGTTCAACCGCGCGCTGCGCGGCACGTATCCCCCCGGCTCGACCATCAAGCCGGTGATCGCGCTCGCCGCACTCGAATCGCACTCGATCGATCCCGGCCAGACGCGTTTCTGCCGCGGCTTCTTCACACTCCCGGGGAGCCGTCATCGCTACCGCGACTGGCGTCCGGAAGGACATGGCTGGATGAACCTGCAGGAGTCGCTCGCCCAATCCTGCGACACCTATTTCTATAACGTGGCGCAGGTCCTCGGTATCGATCGCATGTCGTCGTATCTGAGCAAGTTCGGCCTGGGGCAGCCGACCGGCATCGACGTCGAAGGCGAGAAACCGGGCCTGGTGCCCTCACGGGACTGGAAGCAGAAAGCCTTTTCGCAGCCCGGCGAACAAGTCTGGTTCCCGGGCGACACCGTGATCATCGGGATCGGCCAGGGGTACCTGCTCGCAACGCCGCTGCAACTCGCCCACATGGCGACGCTCCTCGCCAACCGGGGCCATTCCTTCGAGCCGCGTTTCGTCACGGCGTTGCGCGACCCGAGCACCGGCGAGATGCACAAGATCGAACCCGAGCCCTCACCGTCCGTGGGAGTGGACGACGCGGCGGTCTGGCAACGCGTGGTCAACGGCATGGTGGGCGTGACGAGCCCGCCGCGGGGTACCGCGCGCGGCAGCGCCGCCGGCGCGCCGTACCAGATCGCCGGCAAGACCGGGACTGCGCAGGTGTTCACCGTCGGCCAGACGGAGAAGTACGACGAGAAGCAGATCGCCGAACGGCTGCGCGATCACGCGTTGTTCATCGCTTTTGCGCCGGCAGAGGCGCCGCGCATCGCTCTTTCGGTGCTGGTCGAGAATGGCCGTAGCGGCAGCGGCACGGCGGCGCCGGTCGCGCGCAAAATCCTCGACGCTTACCTGCTGGAGCCGACGTCATGATGGACAATCTGCAAGGCTCCACCGCGCGGCGCACGCTTACCGCTTCGGCGCGCCTGCTCGGCACCCTGCACCTCGATGGCCAGCTCCTGCTGGCGTTGAGCGCGATTGCGGTTCTCGGCCTCGGCATCCTCTATAGCGCCTCGGGCCAGAACGAAGCGTTGCTGTGGCGCCAGACGATGCGCTTCGGCCTGGCGATGGTCGCAATGATCGCGCTCGCGCAGGTGAGCCCGAAGTACCTGCGCCTCTGGGCGCCCTGGGTGTACGCGCTCGGCGTGCTGCTGCTCATCATCGTGGCGCTGGTGGGCGAAGCGAGCAAGGGCGCGCAGCGCTGGCTCGATCTGGGCGTGATCCGCTTTCAGCCCTCGGAGCTCATGAAGCTCGCGGTGCCGATGATGTGTGCGTGGCTGCTGCACGACCGCCCATTGCCGCCGGACTTGAAGCTGCTGGCGCTCATGTCGATCGTGATCCTGGTCCCTGTGGGCCTGATCGCCGAACAGCCAGACCTCGGCACCGCGCTCCTCATCGCGACGTCCGGCATCTTCGTCGTGCTGCTCGCGGGATTGCGCGCGCGCGTGATCGCCGCGGTGCTCGCACTCGTGCCGGTGCTTGGCTGGGTCGCGTGGGGGTTCCTGCACGACTACCAGCAAAAGCGCGTGCTCACCTTCCTCGATCCCGAGAGCGATCCGCTGGGCGCCGGCTACCACATCATCCAGTCGCAGATCGCGATCGGCTCGGGCGGCATCTTCGGCAAGGGCTGGATGAACGGCAGCCAGGCGCAGCTCGAGTTCCTGCCCGAGCGCTCCACCGACTTCATCTTTGCGGTGGTGGGCGAGGAATTCGGCCTGCTGGGCCTGCTGCTGCTGCTCGCGCTCTATGTCTTCGTCATCGGGCGGGGACTCTTCATGGCGATCGAATGCCAGGACACGTTTGCGCGTCTCGTGGCGGGCAGCATCAGCCTCACCTTCTTCGTGTACGTGTTCGTGAACGCCGGCATGGTGAGCGGCCTGGTGCCGGTCGTCGGCGTGCCGTTGCCGCTCGTCAGCTTCGGCGGTACTTCGATGGTGACCCTCATGGCCGGTTTCGGTATCCTCATGTCGTTGCACTCGCATCGGAAGCTGATCGGCTCGTAGAACATCGGCAAGCCTTGCGGGGCGCATGGGAACCGGGTTGAAAGGATTGACGACAGCGCCACGCGCAGCTCGCGCGCTCCTCCTTGTGGTCTTCGCCGGCACCGCGTCGGCGTACGCGGACGCTCCCGCGCTCGCTCTCGATACCTCGCGCGACAGCGTGCGCAGCTTCATTGCCCGCATGAACCAGAAGCACGGCTTCTCGATCGATACGCTCACGCTGCTGCTCTCACAGGCGCAGCGCCAGCAGCCGATACTCGATGCCATGGCCAGGCCGGCCGAGAAGACCTTCCCCTGGTATCAGTACCGCCAGCGCTTCGTCACCGAGCAGCGCATCACCGAGGGCGTGGCCTTCTGGCAGGAACATCGCGAGCTCCTCGAAGCGACCGCACGCGAGCGCGGCGTGCCGCCCGAGTACCTGGTAGCGATCCTCGGGGTCGAGACGCACTACGGGCGCATCATGGGCGGCTACCGCGTGATCGATGCGCTCAGCACCCTCGCCTTCGACTACCCGCCGCGGTCCGGTTACTTCACGGACGAGCTGGAGCAATACCTGCTGCTGGTGCGCGAGGATTCGCTCGATGCGCTCGCGCCGCTCGGCTCGTATGCAGGCGCAATGGGCGCGCCGCAATTCATGCCGCGCAGCATGCGCAAATTCGCCGTGGACGGCGATGGCGATGGCACGCGCAATCTATGGACCGACTGGGCCGATGTGCTCGCGAGCATCGCCAACTACTTTCGCGAGCACGGCTGGCAGCCCGACGAACCGGTGCTGGCGGAAGCCGTGATCGACCAGGCCCACGCCCACGATCTCGACACGCGCCGGCTGGAGCTCAACGAAACCGTTGGCTCGCTCAGGGAGAAGGGCGTGCAGTTCGAGACATCGCTTCCGGCGGACGCGCCCGCCATGCTGATCGCGGCCGATGAGCCCACCGCCCTGCGCTTTCGCGTCGGCCTCAAGAACTTCTATGTGATCACGCGCTATAACCGCAGCGCGCTCTATGCCATGGCGGTCCACGACCTGGCGCGCGAGCTCACGGCGCGTGTCTACAGCAACGATGCGTCGAGCTGAGCGGGTTGTCGTGGGAGCGGCGCTGCTCGCGCTCGCCGCCTGTACTTCGCAACCGCCGCGCACCGCGCCTTCACCTTCACCGGTCCCCAAGCCTCTGCCACCCCCG
>DATIEU010000291.1:0-2313 GCA_035455565.1 Steroidobacteraceae bacterium
GCCATGTTCACGAAACGCATACCGCTGTTCACGCTCTTCGGATTCGAAGTCGCTGTGGATCTGACGTGGCTCATCCTCGCGGTTCTGGTGAGCTGGAGTCTTGCCGCAGGTCTCTTCCCCGCCCTTTATCCAAATCTCGACCCGACAACCTACTGGTCCATGGGCGTTTTGGGCATGATCGGGCTCCTGCTTTCCATTGTCGTCCATGAGTTGTCCCATTCACTGGTCGCCAAGCGTTACGGCATGCCCATCAAGGGCATCACCCTATTCATCTTCGGCGGCGTCGCGGAAATGCATGACGAACCGGTGAGCCCGCGGGCCGAGTTTCACGTGGCGATCGTCGGCCCCATTACCAGTTTGCTTGTGGGTGGCGCTTTCTATGGTCTGGCGCTGGCCTCGCTAGCGAGCGGCATGCCGGAAACAGTGAGCGGCATTTTCAGCTATCTCGCGACGATCAACGTCGTTCTTGCGGTATTCAACATGGTTCCGGCCTTTCCTCTCGACGGTGGGCGTGTTCTGCGCGCAGCATTGTGGGGTTGGAAGGGCAACTATCTTCGCGCCACGCGGATTGCGTCGAACTTCGGTTTGGCCTTCGGACTCTTTTTGATCCTGTTCGCGGTGCTCAGCGTGGTGTCCGGCGACCTCATCGCCGGCATGTGGTATTTTCTGATCGGCCTGTTCCTGCGCGGTGCGGCGCAGGCTTCCTATCGGCAGACGCTGATGCGGGAAATCCTCCACGACGTGCCGGTCGGCCGGTTGATGACGCCGCAGCCGGTGACCGCCGAACCTGCACTGTCGCTCGACGAACTGGTCGACAGGTTTTTTTACAAGCACAACTTCAAGACTTTTCCCGTAGTCGAGGGGTCAAAGCTAGTCGGAGCCGTGAACCTGCGCAACGTGAAGGACGTTCCGCGTGATCAGTGGCGCATGCGCACCGTGCGCGACATCATGGAGGCCTGCTCCGACCAGAATACGGTGGAACCGGAAATCGATGCCGCCACAGTGCTGACGCGCATGCTGCGCTCGGGTACACCACGGCTCTTGGTGGCCAAGAACGACAGCCTGCTTGGAGTCGTGTCACAGTCGGATATCCTACGTTTCCTGGCGATCAAACTGAACCTTGAGGGTGGAGAAGGCGAAGACCTCGACGACGCTTTCCGATCGGTGCGCTAATCCCAGCGGACGGTCGTGACGCGCGGAGGTTCAATGAAACAATTCCGGTTCAGGCCAAACTCAACGTCGCGACGGCTTCATCTACCTATGCCGTGTCATCCGCTCGCGGGCGTGCCTCGACGTCGGTGGTCGGATCCGCGGTACCGCGTCTTCGTTATGGTGCTTGTGTCAATCTCCGTCGTCAACGGCAAGTGATCAGACGCCAGGCGGGCGAGCGGCGATCTATGGACAACAATCCGGGGTACGAAGGGGAACGCACAGGCGAAAATCCGATCGAGCGGAAGGATCGGTCGGAAGGCGGGGAAAGTCGCGAGACTGGTAGTTGCCACGCAGTGGGTCAACAGCGGGCGCAATGTCGGACTTGACGGTATCCACTCGTTGAAGTCCCCGATCAGCAGGGTCGGCTGACCGGGGCGTTCGCCAACGGCCTCCTGCAGGCGCATGACCTGACGCCCCCGCTCCCGTGGGCCAAGACCCAGATGCGTGACCAGCACGCGCAAACGCCCGTCGCAGACATCGAGATCGACATCGATTGCCCCCCGTGGCTCACGGTTGGGTTCGCTCAGGTCTATGCGGCGGCTCGCGAGCACCGGCAGGCGTGTCAACAAGAGATTGCCATAATGGCCACGATGGTCGCGAAGATTCGCGCCGGCAATCGCGCGATAGCCGGGTAGATCCACCAGGTACTCAAATTGAGACGCTCGATTCTCATCGTAGTGGCGCCAGTCGACCTCCTGCAAGCCGATCACGTCAGCCTGCAGTTCACCGATCACGGCTGATATGCGCGCCAAATTGCGGCGTCGATCGTTCCCGACGGCGCGGTGAATGTTATATGAGGCGACGCGCACGGAATGCTCTGCTGTTATGGCATCTTCCAACTTGCCACCGTTACGCGGACTTGGCGTCAGCGCGCCAGCGGGCGAAGCGCCGCCAGAACCATAGTCCGACCGACACGATGGTCAGCAGCAAGACGGTTAAGGCGCCGACGTTATACAAATCAGGCGACCGCAGAACCTCTCCGAGCTGACCCGAGAATAGAACGATTGCCGCCATGCCCGGCGCCATGCCAAGTATTGTTCCGAGAACGAAATCTCGAAATTTGATGTGCGACGCTCCGGCCGCCAGGTTGATCAGAGTGAA
>DATIEU010000292.1:0-4930 GCA_035455565.1 Steroidobacteraceae bacterium
CTGCTTCTACGACACGCAAGGCGAGTTCCATGACCTGCCGAATCCGAAGCAGCAACAGGTGGTGCGCAAGAGCCCTGACACGCCGCCACACGTCAGGCTGAATCGCGACCGACGCAGCCGCCTGTTGCGCGGCCTGACGAGTCCTCAGGAGGACGGACTCAACACGCTGCGCTACGAGGTGATCGATCGCTCGGGCACCGGTACCTTCGAACGCATCCGCGTGCGCTGGTAGTACGCTTACTCCACTTGCCCGACAACTGCAGCCAGGTCCTGACGGGCAAACTTTCCCGCACATCGGCATAATTTGGCGCGGGTGTTCGTTCGCCATCGCGCGAATGGCTCGCCAATAAGGATGGAATATTGAGCCAGGTCCTGCGCTGCATCGTCATTGTCTGCCTGCTCGCCGCCGTTGCGCCGGCCCTGGCGGCGCGCGGCGTGAGTCCGTATCTGCCGCTCCACCTCGACCCGGAGATCGAGCGGCAGATCGAGCGCGTCCTGATTCTGGGCGACAAGCCGGTGATCACGCGCCCCATCGCAGCCGCCAACGTGCTCGACGCCTTGCCCGCCGCCTGCAAGTTCGACGCCATCCTGTGCCGCAATGTGCGCCAGTATCTCGAGCGCTACATCGGCACGGTAGGACTCGACCACGCGAGTGCTGAAGGCGCTTCCACGGATGATGTCCCGGTCGTCGCCTTGCCCGACGCCCACGGCATGTCGACAGATAGTCCCTGGCGCGTTTCCGCTCTCGCACACTGGCAGGCAAACGACTACGTTCTGCTGAATCTGGGCGGCGTGGCGTATGACGGCGGCTCGGTGCCCACGGGTTCCGTTTTGAGCGTCGGCTTCGAATACGCCCAACTCGACATCGGCTGGCGCGACCATTGGTTCTCGCCATTCACGACCAGCGCCATGATCATGAGCACGCAGGCGCAAACGCTGCCGTCCATCACGCTCTCGAACTATGCGCCGCTTACGCGCTTCGGCTTGCACTACGAAGTGTTTCTCGCCGAGATGGAGGAGTCCGACCGCATCGTCTTCGAGGACCGCTTCACCAGCGGCAACCCGCGTCTCGCAGGCCTGCGCTTCAGCATCGAACCCGCACCCGGCTGGTCGCTGAGCGCGAATCGCATGATGCAGTACGGCGGCGGCGAGCGTGGCGGCAATTCGTTCAGCGACTTTCTCGACGCGCTCTTCAAGCCGCACCAGAACGACAACGCCAATGACAACTTGAGCAACGAGGAGGAATTCGGCAACCAGGTCGCGGCGTGGACCAGCCGTTTCATCTTCCCGGGTCCGACGCCGTTCGCGGTCTATTTCGAGTACGCCGGTGAAGACAATTCCTACGAGGGCAACTTCCGTCTCGGCAACGCGTCGTTGTCGGTCGGCATCACATTCCCGCGGCTGTGGCGTCGCTTCGACCTGACGTACGAAGCTTCCGAGTGGCAAAACGGCTGGTACACGCACCACATCTATCTCGATGGCCTCACCAATGAGGGTCACGTGCTAGGCCATTGGGGGGCAGATCTGCGCCAGCAGGACGATGCGGTCGGCGCGCAAACGCATTTGCTGCGCCTCGGGTGGGAGCCGCCCTTCGGCGGACTCCTGGAATTGCGCGCGCGCACGATCGACAACGAGGACTACGGTGTGGCGGTCTATGAGCGCGGCTATGACGTAGGGCTCGCGTATTCGCGCGGTTTCAAGGGCGTCACGTTCGGTGTGGATCTGCTCGCCGGCCGCGACGTGTTCGGCGAGGACTACAGCCGGCTTGCGGGCTTCGTGCGCTTCGGCGATGAATGGGCGGGCACAGGCAGCGCGCTCGGCGACTCCGATCTCGAGCGACCGCTCGGCGCAGAGCTTTTCGTCGAGGCCGGGGCCACCGCGAGCGAAGTGCAGATCCGTTTGGGCGATGGCAGTCCCAAGACGAGGACCGATGCCGCAATCGCACCGCATCTCGGTCTCGGCGCTCGTCGCGCCGTCTCGCGACACAGCGACCTCGGTGTGCGACTCGAGCTGGATGAGGTTGACGGTGAATACCTGCTCGCAGTGCGGGCGGTCGATTATCGCTACCGGTTCTCGAACCCCCTGGCACTTACCGCGTTCGCCGGTGCGGCCCGTTACGATCTCGCGACTCCCGCATACGGTTACTACATCGGCGCCGGCATGCAATGGCGCGACCTGCTCAAGGGTCTCGACGTCAACCTGGATTTCAAGTACGCGGACAAGGTCGCGCGCGACAAACTGCTGCCTACCGATCCGGGCACCGACCCGCGGCCTGACAGTTTCTACGACGTGACGGCTGCGACCCTGTCGCTCAGCTATCGGTTTTGAGATAGCGCGCGCAGAGCTGCTCGAACAGGGAGTCGGCCGGAAAGCGACCGTTGATGTCGAAGCCGTGCGCGCGGCGCGTCATCTCGTTCCACAGGTGCAGCGTCGTGCTCGCGGCGATGACGCCCGGATTGTCGCGCAGGCTCCCATCGAACACCGTGCGCCAGTTGAGGTAGTGCACGGGGTAGAAGTGCCAGTACGGCAATGCGCGATCTTCATAGCCGAGATGACGCGCGGCCTGCGTGAAGCCCTGCGGCCCGTACTCGCCCCACGCAACGTTGCTGCGCCGATTGCCCTGCAGGAGCCGGCGCTGAAGCTTGCGCCGGCGTGTGCGCCGCGAATCGTACGGCAGCATGCGGTTCGGCTCGCGACAGCACTCGACCATCCACGCGGCCAGTTCATGGCGCGCTGGCAGTGCGAGCACCGCGTTGTTGATGATCTGCTCGTCCTGGCGCGCAAAAAGCACGGCTTGGGGGTACCGGAGCGGCCTGAGACACACCACGTCGGTGTCCGCCCAGATGCCACCTTGTTCATAGAGCAGCTGGTAGCGAAACCAGTCGGCGAACGAGCCCACCGAGCCCGAGTCGGCCTGGTGAAACAGAAACTTCTGCGGCAACGTGCGGTTCGCATCAACCACGTGCACACCCGGCGGAACGCCCGTAGGTTCCTCGTAGACGTGCAGCCGCACCGGGTGACCGTGCGCCAGGAACGAGGCGATGCACAGCCGCTCGAGCCGGGAAAGGGCCGGGCCGTGCCAGAACATGTGAATCGGCGGCTGCCTTCCATCGCCCGTGCTGCCATTCCCGGGTGGAACCTGCGTGCTGTCCATGATGACCGCGTTCCTTGCCGTGGAAGGTGATTCTTCTTTGAGTCCCGCCTTTCCTTCCAGCCAGGAGAGCAATGTACCAGCCGGGTCGACATCATGCTGCGCCGTGAATCGGGCGTGTGCACGCTGCCCCATGCCTTGCAGCCGATCGCGCGCCGTCCACATCTGTTCGAGCGCCGCGGCAATTTCAGCTGGCAGAGGGTGAGCCGCGACGAAGCCGCCCTCTTCGGCCGTGACCCACTCGGTGATTCCACCCACGTCCGTCACCACGGCCGGGCGCGCACCCTGCATCGCTTCGAGCAACGCCAGGGGCACGCCCTCGGCGCGCGACGGCATCACGAGCACATGGTGCTCGCGCCAGATGTCGGTCACGTTGTCGACGAAACCCGCGAAGCGCACGCGCTGCTCGAGACGCGCGAGCCTGACCTGTTCCTTGAGGCTGTCCTCTTCCTGGCCCGATCCACAGAGCGTCAGGGTCCAATCGCGTGCCCGCCAGGTGGGCGTTGCGAGAATCTCGATGAGGATGTCGAGTCCCTTGACGCGCTCGAGCCGCCCGATGAATGCCATCCGTAGTGTCGGCCCGCGGGGCCAGGGAAGCGGTCCCGAGTCGCCGAGCCGCACCGGGTTCTGAAAGATCCGCGCCCGCGGCAGCCCGACGCCCAGGTGCGATTCCGTCGTCCGCCGCAGGCGCTCGCTCAGGAAGCCCGCAAGCCTCGCGGAACCGAACGCAATGCGCGCCCGCCGCAAGCGTCGCCAACTCGGTGGTGGACTCTCCTCGCAGTGACACAGCAACACGTATGGCAGCGCATGCCGCGCGACGGTCTTGCGCAGCGCATTCATCTCGCCGCGGTACGAGATGTCGTAGGTGGCGGCCTGATTGATCAACGTCACATCGGGTGCAAATTCGATGAGGCGCGCGAATGGATTCAGAAAGGTGTTCCTGACCCACGAGCGCCGTGCATAGCGATCGGTCGGTCGCTCGTCCACGCGCGCGCCGTCCTGCACGAGCGCTTCGATACGCGGGTGCCGTTCCGGCCATCGATAGGTCATCAGCAACACTTGATGACGGGCCGCGAGCGCTCGCGCGGCCGTGGCGGCCCATAACTCCTCGCATCCGCCCCATGGCGTTGCGGCGAGTGTCGAGACGAATGCAATCTTCATCAGCGCTTTTCGAACACCGCGATGGTGCTGAGGTAGAGACTCGTCTCGAAGGAGATGAATCGGCGCGGTCCGCGCGCACGCAGCACCCTGAGCAGGATCGAGCGCACGAGCTTGAGCGGCAGCACGAATGGCCGGTAGAACCAGCGGCCACCCTCGGGACGGATGCGCACGGAACTCAGCACGGTCCCCAGCACGTCACGGCCATCGCCGAGGCGCGTGATCTCGAGCGGTGTCAGACCGGCATTGCGACCGTGAAAGTCGAACGCCCACGGCGTCGGACGAAAGAAATCGGCCGGCTCTTCGTGTGGAAACCAGAGGTGCGGTGTGGTGAGCAGCAGGCGACCACCCGGGGCCAGCAATGCGGCGAGGTTGCGAAACGCCTCGGGCCAGCGCGCGACGTGCTCGAGCACTTCGGTGCACAGGATGAAATTGAACTGACGTGCACTGAGCGCCTGCGGCAGTGGTTCGTCGATCGCGCCGAGAACGTCGACGGTCCCCTGCGGATTCTGGTGCACGTCGACGCCCGTGTAGGCGAAGCCCAGGCCCTCGAGCTGCGCACGAAAAGGCTGGCCGCCGCAACCGACGTCGAGACAACGCCCACCGCGCGCGAGCGGCGCC
>DATIEU010000293.1:0-2027 GCA_035455565.1 Steroidobacteraceae bacterium
GCTGCTCACGAAGGATACGCAGGCTGTCGCGAACATGTCGCTCGCACCGTGGACGCGCGACGTCGGGCAGATGGTGGTCTCGCCGCTCGACCTCTACCGGCTGATGGAAAAACCGCTGGTGCTCGACGTGCACGACCACGATGGGCTCGTCCAGCTCGGCGACCGCGACGACGACTACCACCGGGTTCAGTAACATCAATCATGAGGTCACTCGCAATCACCATCCTCGCCCTGCTGTTGACTCCGCTCGCCAATGCGTCCGAGCTCCCCATCTTCGACGCCCACATCCACTACAGCCACGACACCCGCGAGGCGCTTCCGGCGAAGGCGGCGATCGAGATCCTGCGCAAGGCCGGCGTGCGGCGGGCTCTGGTGTCGAGCTCGGACGACGACGGCACCCAGGCGCTGTATCGCGAGGCGCCGGACCTCATCATCCCGGAGCTGCGCCCCTACCGCGTGCGCTCGGATATCGGGACGTGGACGCGCGACCGCTTCATCATCCCCTACGTCGAGGACCGGCTGAAGCGCTATCGCTACGTCGCCATCGGCGAGTTTCACGTCTACGGGGCCGACGCCGAGCTGCCGGTCGTGCGGCACATGGTGCAGCTCGCGCGCGAGCACAAGCTGCTCCTGCACGTGCATTCCGACGCGGAGGCGGTGGAGCGCATCTTCAGGCAGGATCCCGGCGCCCGAATTCTATGGGCGCACGCGGGATTCGCGCCGCCCGCGACGGTGCGCGAGATGCTGCGCCGCTACCGGAATCTCTGGTGCGACCTTTCCTGGCGCACCGACCACGCTCCGGGCGGAAAGCTCAACCCGGAGTGGCGCCCGCTGTTCCTCGATCTGCCGGAGCGCTTCATGGTCGGCACCGACACGCCCTCGCCGGAGCGCTGGGACTACATCGTGGAGCACGTGCGCCTCGCGCGGTCGTGGCTGTCCGAGCTCCCGCGCGATGTCGCGGAGAAGATTGCATGGCGCAACGGCGAAGCGCTCTTCGGCCCTCTCGCCGCCGCGCTCGGGAGGCCGTGATAAAATCGCGGCTCGCAACGGGTGGTTAGCTCAGCGGTAGAGCACTGTCTTCACACGGCAGGGGTCACTGGTTCGAACCCAGTACCACCCACCACTTCCAGATGAAGAAGATCACTGTCATCGGCGCGGGCATCGTCGGCATGGCAACCGCGAGCTGCCTGCGCCGCGACGGCCACGAGGTCACCGTCGTCACCCAGCACCCGCCCGGCGAATACTGCTCGTTCGGCAATGCCGGCATGCTCAACAACGCGGGCTGCGTGCCGCAGCCGATGCCCGGCGTGCTGTGGAAGGTCCCGGGCTATCTCACCGATCCGCTGGGGCCCCTGGTGGTCCCCTGGCGCTACTTTCTCAAGGCCACGCCGTGGCTGCTGCGGTTCCTTGCCAACGCCACCGAGCGGCAGGCGGAGCACGCCTCGAAGGCGCTCTATTCACTGATCCGCGACACGGTTCCCGACTACGAGGAGCTGGTCCGGTGGGCGGGCGCGACCGAGCTCGTGCGCCGCAGCGGCTACCTTGTGGCCTACGACAGCGAGAAGAGCTACCAGGGCGACGCGCTCGCCTGGAGGATGCGCCGCGACCGCGGCGTGCAGACGGAGCTGCTCGATGGGGCCGGCATCCGCAGGCTCGTCCCGCAGCTCGCGCCCGATTACGTGCGCGGCGTGCACGTCCTCGAACAGGGCTACGTCGTCAATCCGGAGCGGCTGGTCAAAGCGCTCGCCGCGCGCTTCCAGAGAGACGGCGGCGTCATTCTCGAGCGCAAGGTGCTCGACATCGAGGCGGGCGAGGGCGGGGCAAGAGCGCTCGTGACCCATGCCGGGAAGGTGCCGGTGGAAACGCTCGTGGTCTGCGCCGGCGTGCACTCGGGCGAATTGACGGCGAAGCTCGGCGAGCCGGTGCCGATCGAAGCCGAGCGCGGCTACCACGTCACCTACTCCGACCCCGGCCTGCAGCTGCCGATGCCGGTGCACGTGTCGGACGCCAAGGTGTTCGTGACGCCG
>DATIEU010000294.1:0-4036 GCA_035455565.1 Steroidobacteraceae bacterium
ACCCCGCCTCGCATCTCCCCCAACGTGCGACCACCGGTGGCCGTCGAGCGCTGTGCGCCCCGGCCGCCTGCCGCCGTGCCCGTTTCTACCTCGGCGCCGACGCTCGGGAGTCACCTGTGGGTGGGCTGAGTCCAGATCGGCGCGCCCTCGGCCAATTCGCAGACGCCGCCGCGCGCGAGTGGTTGGTGACCAACGGGCTGGGTGGTTTTGCCGCCGGTACCGTCAGCGGAGCGCGCACGCGCCGCTACCACGGTCTGCTGGTCGCAGCGCTCAAGCCACCTGTGGAACGCGTTGTCACACTCGCCAAGATCGACGAGTCGGTCCGCTATGGAGAGACGGACTTCGCGCTCGGATCGAATGAGTTCGCCGATGGCACGGTCGCTCCATCGGGATTCACCCTGCTGCAGTCCTTCGTCATTGAGGACGGCATGCCCGTGTGGGTCTATGCGCTGGGCGACGCCCTGCTCGAGAAGCGGCTGTGGATGCTTCAGGGAGTCAACGCGACCTACGTTCGTTACACGTTGCTGCGCGCATCGGCGCACGCGCAACTCGAGTTGCGGCCTTTCTGTACTTATCGCGATTACCATGCTCAGTGGCGCGGCGGTGGCCAGTTCGTCATTGACGCAAGCGAGGCCGGCTGCGTGGTGCGAGCGTACGAGGGCGCAACGCCTTATCGACTTGCGGTCGACCGCGGCGGGTTTCGCGCCGACGGCGCCTGGTACTGGAACTTCCGGCATCGCGCCGAGAACGCTCGCGGTCTCGACGACCTCGAGGATCTCTTCCTTCCGGGTGTGTTCGGCATTTCGCTCGCTTCCGGCGAGTCCGTGACGCTCACGGTGACGACCGCTCAGGCAGCTGCGCGGGCGTCGGAGCTCGCTCTCGCCGGCGCGCGTGCGCATCAGTCCGCGTTGGTGGGGCCGCTGGCCGCAGGGACGCCGGATTGGATTCTCACCGTGCACCGTGCCGCCGATCAGTTCCTGGTTAAGCGCGCGGTGGCGGGCGCCGACGGAGCCACTGTCATCGCTGGCTATCCGTGGTTCAGCGACTGGGGGCGCGACACGATGATCGCACTCCCGGGTCTCACGCTCACGACCGGGCGCTTCGCCGAAGCGGCGCAGATCCTGCGCACTTTCGCGGCGCACGTGAGCGACGGCATGTTGCCCAATCGATTCCCGGATGCCGGCGAAGCGCCTGAATACAACACGGTGGATGCGACGCTGTGGTACTTCCACGCCGTCGATGCGTACACGCGCGCGAGCGGCGATTCCAGGCTTGAACACGAGCTCTACCCGGTGCTTCGGGACATCATTCGCTGGCATCGCACAGGAACACGGTATTCGATTCACGTCGATCCCGCGGACGGACTGCTGCATGCCGGTGAGCCGGGCGTGCAGCTCACCTGGATGGACGCCAGGGTTGGCGACTGGGTGGTCACGCCGCGCACCGGCAAACCCGTCGAGATCAATGCGCTCTGGTACAACGCGCTCGAAGTCATGCGCCGGATGGCGCGCGACAACTCTGACCGGGCTGGCGCGCGCGCGTACCAGGCGCTCGCCGCGCAAGCACGTACATCATTGCGGGCGCGTTTCTGGCATGAGGCAGGCGGCCACCTCTACGACGTGATCGACACGCCTGAGGGTGGGCGCCCCGATCCGAGCCTGCGACCGAATCAGATCTTCGCCGTCTCTCTGCCGCACACCGCGCTCGCTTCAGACACTGCTCGCTCCGTGGTCGACACGTGCGCGCGCAGCCTCTGGACACCCGTCGGCCTGCGCAGCCTGGCACGGCATGATCCCGCCTACGTCGGTTGCTATGGCGGTGGGCCTCGCGAGCGCGATGGTGCCTATCACCAGGGGACCGTATGGAGCTGGCTGCTCGGCCCGTTCGCCCTCGCTCACTATCGCGTGTACCAGGATGCAACGCGCGCGCAGAGTTTTCTCGAGGGAATAGCTGCGCATCTGGGCGAGGCGTGTATCGGCTCCATCAGCGAGGTGTTCGACGGCGATGCGCCGCACCGGCCCGAGGGCTGCATCGCACAGGCGTGGAGTGTCGCTGAGATTCTGCGCGCGTGGCACGAGCTCGAGGCATGCAAGTCACAGCGCGCCAACGTGGCGCGAGCAATCAACGCGGAGTAATCGCATGAGCAACGGCAAGCGGCGTCCCCGCTCTCAGAAAGCGTCGATCGAAGACGCGCGGCTCGCTGAAGCCGGTCCGGCGTGGAAGAGGTGGGGTCCTTATTTGAGCGAGCGCCAGTGGGGCACGGTGCGCGAGGACTATAGCGCGCATGGCACGGCCTGGGAGCACTTTCCGCACGATCACGCCCGCAGCCGCGCGTATCGGTGGGGCGAGGACGGTATCGCAGGTCTGAGCGACGAGCAGCAACGCCTCTGTTTCTCCGTGGCCCTCTGGAACGGCCGTGATGCGATCCTCAAGGAGCGGCTTTTCGGCCTCACCAACGGCGAAGGCAATCACGGCGAGGACGTGAAGGAGCTCTACTACTACCTCGACGCGACACCGACTCACTCTTATCTGAAGACGCTCTACAAGTATCCGCAGAGCGCGTTCCCGTATGCGCGCCTGGTCGAGGAGAATCGCCGGCGCGGCATCGGGCAGCCGGAGTTCGAGCTGATCGATACCGGCGCCTTCGACGACGACCGTTATTTTGACGTCTTCGTCGAGTACGCCCAGGTCGAGCCAGGTGACTGGCTGATCCGCATCACGGCGCACAACCGTGGCCGTGAGAGCGCCCCCCTGCATCTGCTGCCACAGCTCTGGTTTCGCAACACCTGGAGCTGGAAGAGCCACGCATACCGGCCGGAGCTGGTCCTCAGCAATGCCGGCGTGGTGCAGGCGCGGCACGCGGACCTCGGCGTGCACTATCTGTACGCGTCGGGCGCACCGGAATTTCTGTTCACCGAGAACGAGAGCAACAGCGAGCGGCTGTGGAATGTACCGAACGCCACGCGCTATGTGAAAGATGCGTTCCATCGCCGCGTGGTCGATGGCGATCTTGCGGCTGCCAACCCGCAGCACACTGGCACCAAAGCCGCGGCCTGGTACCGGTTCGAGGTTCCCGGTGGCGAGAGTGTGAGCGTGCAGCTCAGGCTCGCCAAGCGTGGGCGTGGCGACCCGTTGGCCCGCTTCGCCGAGACTCTCGAGCAGCGGCGCCAGGAGGCCGACGAATTCTACGCGGAGCTGCAGCAGGGCATCGAGGATGCGGATGCACGCGCAGTCCAGCGTCAGGCGTTCGCGGGCATGATCTGGAGCAAGCAATTCTTTCATTACGACGTGCCTGAATGGCTCGAAGGCGACGAGACACAGGTTTCACCGCCGGCAGCGCGTCAACGTGGACGCAACTCCGACTGGGTGCATCTCAACAACGAAGACATCATCTCGATGCCGGACAAGTGGGAATATCCCTGGTACGCGGCCTGGGATCTCGCCTTTCACTGCATCCCGCTCGCGCTGGTCGATGTGGAGTTCGCCAAGCAGCAACTCCTGCTGCTGACGCGCGAGTGGTACATGCACCCGAACGGACAGATTCCCGCCTACGAGTGGGCGCTTGGCGACGTGAATCCGCCGGTGCACGCCTGGGCCACCTGGCGCGTGTATCAGATCGATCGCAAGCGCCACGGCCGTGGTGATCTCGAGTTCCTCGAGCGTGTGTTCCACAAGCTGATGCTCAATTTCACCTGGTGGGTGAACCGCAAGGATGCCGAAGGACGCAATGTCTTCCAGGGCGGCTTCCTCGGGCTCGACAACATCGGCGTGTTCGATCGCAGCGCGCCGCTTCCCACTGGGGGGCACCTGGAGCAGTCGGACGGGACCAGCTGGATGGGCATGTACACCCTGAACATGCTGGCCATCGCGATGGAACTGGCCAGCGAGGATCCGACCTACGAGGACGTCGCCAGCAAGTTCTGGGAGCACTTCCTCTACATCGCCGCGGCGATGAACACCCTGGGTCAAGACGGCATCTCGCTCTGGGACGATGCAGATGGGTTCTATTACGACGTGCTGCACGCGGGGAACGGCG
>DATIEU010000295.1:0-3038 GCA_035455565.1 Steroidobacteraceae bacterium
GCTTCGTGAACTTCGATGCGCGCGGTGAGCGCTGGCGGGCGTGGGCTGAAGGCCACAACCGCAGCGCCGAGGCTGATGGCAGCTCGACGTTTATCCGCCGCTCGTGGATCGGCCGTCTCCTGGGCGCCGTGCCCGGCAAGAAATAGCGCGTCGGCGCACTAGTCGCCGGCGCCCGCAGCCGGCGCCGCGAACTTTTCCGCCTGCGACGGCCAATCACCCGCCACGAATTTTTCGATAGCGCCGATCACCAGCTCCGGTTGTTCGTAGTGAGGCCAGTGGCCGCTGCGAGGTACGAGCAGCAGCCGTGCCTGGGGCTGCCCGGCGACCCATTCGCGACTCGCCTCGAGCGGAATGTTGTCCTGCTCCCCGTGGATCACGAGCCGTGGGATCGCCACTTTCGGCAGATCCGCACTCCAGTCGAATTCCCCGAACGACGCCATCAAGGCTCTGAAGTAGGGGCCAGTTGACTCCGGCCACTCGTTCTTCCAGGCGCACACGTCCGGCAGGCGCGCCAAGGTGGCGGGATCGGCGAGCGTCGGTGGGGTATCGATCGCAAACAGATCGCGGCACAGCGCCTCGCCACGACCCTTGTAATCGCCTTGCTTGTAGCGCGCTTCGAGGCTCGTGTAGGCCACCTGATCGGTGCGCTTGCTCCGGTCCTGCATCATCATCTCGCCGTATGGCTGGGCGCGTGGCCCGATCGGTGCGAGCTGCACGAGACGCGATACGCGGCCCGGATTGCGCAGCGTGTAGACGAAAGTCTCCATTCCAGCACCGGACCAGCCGAGCACTACGACGGACGACGAGCCCGTCCACTCCTGGACGGCGCTGATATCGCGCAACAAGTGATCGAGCGACACCTGCTCCGGCGTCACCGCGTCAGAGCGGCCGCGTCCGCGGGGATCGAACAGGACGAGCCGCGCGGAGCGGCCGAGTCGATCGAGTTGGGTGCCGTGCAGCGTGGCAAAGGGCGCGAGCACCACCGGCCCGTCCGTGCCCACGGCACGCACATACAAGGAAACGCCGTCAGGGGCCGTGACTCGCGCTTCGCGAATGGCGGGCTCGGCACCCGCCGCGCCCGACGCGGCCATCGCGAGCCCAAGAGCTGTCGTAGCGAGCTTCATGTCCTGCACCTCGTCGCGGAATTGGGCGCAGTGTGCCGCAACCGGCGTCGAGGTGCTCAGCCGTCAGCGATGATCGACACACTCTGGCCGGGTTGCAGGCGCTCGCCGCCGCGCACGATCACGCGATCGCCCGCGGAGACCTTGCCTTTCACTTCAACGAGTCCGCCGCTGCCGACGCCGGTGCTCACCGGCACGCGCTCGACCGTGCTTCCCGGCGTTACACGCAGGATATAGGTCTCGTCCTGGCGCAGGATGACTGCATCGCGCGGCACGGCGACGACGCTCAATGGCGCGCTGGTCGGAAGCTCCACGCTCACCGGCGAGCCGATCGGCCATGAGCCATCGGGCAGCGACACGCGCACTTCCATCTGGCGCGAGCGCTCATCGCCCACGGGGATCACGGCCCGCACCGGCGTCATGACCTGGCGCTCGCCGCGATCGGTCACTCGCACCTCGCGGCCCTGCCGCAGATACGAAGCCACCTGCATGGGTGCCTGGGCGCGCACCTCGACATGGCGCGTATCGACGAGTCGCACGAGCTCGCCACCGGTATTCACGAACTCGCCGGGTTGATGCAGCCGTTCGACCACTTGGCCCGAAAATGGCGCGACGACGCGGGCGCGCTCGAGATCGTGCAAGGTCTGATCACGGGCGACGCGCGCCTGCGCGACCTCCTGCGCCGTCATGTCACGCTGGGACGTTGCCTCATCGATTTGCGACTGCGAGGCGATCTTCTGCGCGAGCAGCCGCTCGAAACGCTCGACCTGCGACTGCAGGTACTTCTCGCGCGCCTCGAGCCGCGCGATGGTGGCATCGTTATCGCGCAGCTTGAGCTTGAGCGCGGCATCGTCGACGCGCGCCAGCACTCCACCACGCTCGACCTGTGTGCCGGGCTCAGCGACCCACGTGAGCCGTCCCGGAGTCTCCGCGGCGATGCGCGCGTCGTTGCGGCTCACGACGGTGCCGGTGGCGGTCATCATGGTCGAGAGCGACTGCTTGCTCGCCTTGCCCACCTTCACCGGGGCGGGTGGCGGCGCGTCTCCTTCCTGGGCGCGCGCTGCGAACGCCGCGCCGAGCAGGAGCAGGCCGACCAGGCTCGCTGGGATGAGCTGATTCATGGCATCCAACCTCGCAGCACGTAGTAGTCCCTTCCTCATGCGACTCGCTCCAGCACCGGTCGTGTGGACTTGCGATGGGGCACGTCTTCGCTCTCGCCTGCCTCGCGCTCGCCGAGACGCAGCAGCGCCGGCAGCAGCAGCAGCGTGAAGATCGTGCTCACGGTCATGCCGCCGACGATCACCGCGCCCAGTCCGCGATACAGCACGCTGCCCGGTCCCGGCACGACCGCGAGCGGCAGCATGCCGACGAGTGAAGTCGCGGTGGTGCAGAAGATGGGCCGGATGCGCAGCTTGATGGCCTGCACGACCGCCTCGCGACGGGTCAAGCCCTCCCGTTCGCCGGTGCGCGTCTGGTCGACCAGCAGGATCGCATTGTTGATGACGAGACCCATCATGATCACGAAACCGATCATGGTGAGCAGATCGAGCGGCTGGAAGCTGAAGAGATTGAGCAAGCGCAGCGCCAGCACGCCGCCCACGGTGGCGAGCGGAATCGTCAGCACCACCAGCACGCTGTCCTTCACCGAGCGGAACATCGCCGCCATGATGAGGAAGAGCACCAGCACCGCGAGCGCGAAATTCTCGCCCATGTTGCTCACGGCGTTGCGCAGGTTATCGGCGCTGCCGCCATAGCGGATGCTGCCGTCCGCGGGCAGCATGCCCTTGAGAATGGGCTCGACGTCGCGCTGCAGGATCTCCATCGCTTCTTCGAGCGACATCTTGCGGGGCGGCGAAATGCCCAGGGACACGGTGCGCTTGCGATCGACGCGACGCATGCCGCCGGGACCCACCTTGG
>DATIEU010000296.1:0-11785 GCA_035455565.1 Steroidobacteraceae bacterium
TATTCCGTCTCGAGCGCCGCCAGCTGCTCACCGCGCACTTCGGCACTGCCGCGGGGCATCATGACCGCCGCGTCCCAGCGCAGCAGCGACAAGGCGCCGCGAAAGGCGTGCAAGCGCCGGAATTCCTGCTCGAGTTGCTGATACGGTGTTGCGGCCATGTTCGAGTTGCTTTGGGTCGGCTGCCACCGCGCCACTCGGGTACCGCGAATCGACCCGGAACGGTGGGTTACGGGCACGGTGAAGTGGGCGGGATGGCGGGAAATTCTAACAGAGGGGCGCGTCTAAACCCCGCCTGGCCGACGACTACCGCTTACGGATCAATGAGTTAGAGGGTAAGAGGTGGATTGACAGGGCCAGCCGCGATTACGCGGCAGGGGCCGCCGGTTCGCGCGAGACGTCGCGGACCGGCCCGCCGTCACGGACCTTCTGCGTGCCCTCGACCACCACCGTCTCCCCCGGCTTCAGGCCGGTGACGACTTCCACTTTCCCGGGCGCGCGCCGGCCGATGGTGATCTCGCGTTTCTGGGCGCGGCCGTCCGCGACCACGTACACGTACTGCCGGCCCTCCTCCGGCACCAATGCCTGCTCGGAAATCAAGAGCGCGGGGGCGCGCTTTTCCCGGAGCCGCACGGTGAGGAACATCCCGGGCTTGAGCAGGCTCTGGGGGTTGGGCAACTCGGCCCGCGCGATGACGGAACGCGAGGTCGGGTCGACACGCGAATCGATGCTCACGACCTTGCCGGTGAATTCGCGGTCGGGGAAGGCGACGCTTCGCGCCGTAAGCGGCAGGCCCTCGACCAGCACCGCGATGAAGGCTTCGGGCACGGAGAAGTCGAGCTTGATGACGCGCATGTCATCGAGCGTGGTGATGACCGTTCCGGGCGTCACCAGGCTACCGACACTCACGCGCCGCAGCCCGGTGCGGCCGTCGAACGGTGCGCGAATGACGGTATCGGCGAGGCGTGACTGGGCGGTGGTCACACGCGCCTGGTTGGCGCTCAACGTCGCGCCCAGTTGATCGAGTTGTGCCTGCGACAGCGCCTGGGTCGCGAACAGCTCGCGGCTGCGCTTCAGCTGGCTCTCGGTCTCGGCAAGCGCGGCGCGTGCTGCCGCGAGCTCGGCTCGCGCCTCGACGCTGTCGAGTTCCACGAGGGTCGCGCCCCGGCGCACCTGCTCGCCCTCGCGAAAGCGAATCGCGGTGACGAGGTTGGCGACTTTCGAGGTGATCTCGACCGCCTCGTTGGCCCGGGCCGTGCCGAGTGCCTCCACCTCGTAATCGAAGGGTTCCTGCCGTACCGCTTCGGTGAGAACGCCGACGGCAGGGCTCGACCGCGCCGGATCTTCGCCTGCCGGCTGCGCATTGGCCGTCGCTCCGTTGCCAGCCGGATCTTCACCGCCACATCCCGCCAGGACCATGCAGGCCAAAACCAGCGCCAGCGGGCGGGTGCGTTGGGAAGGGATCGAAAACATGGACTCGCGCGACCGATTGGCGGGTGGGCACCCGAGTATCTCATTGTTTTGTACGGACGGCAGCCCTGCACAGGTATCATGGGGGCCACCGCTTCTCAGGTACACTGGCCGCGCATGAGTGGCGAAAGAATCATAAAAAAATACGCCAACCGGCGACTCTACGATCCCACGCTCAGCAGGCACGTCACGCTCGAGGACATTCGCGGGCTGATCGTGCAGGGCGAGAAGATCCGCGTGGTGGAGGACAAGACCGGCGAGGACATCACGCGGCTCATCCTGCTGCACGTGATCGCAGAGCAGGAACAGTTCGGCCAGCCGATCCTGTCGACGCCGTTGCTCGAATCGATCATCCGGCTCTACGGCAACGCGCAGCAGGCCTTCATGTCCCGGCATCTCGAGCAGAGCGTCGAGCAATTCCTGACCGAGCGGCCTACTGCCGATGGCACCCCACGGCGCGGCAACGGCGACGGCGGCAACGGTGCCGCCTAGTTCTTCTTCAGGCGCTCGCTGAACCACCCGTCGATGAGCTTGAGCCGCTCCACCCGCTGGCTCGGCCGGCCCTCGCGACTCATGCCGTGCGAAGACTCCGGGAACACCGCGAGCTTGGCGGGTTTCTTGAGCATCTTGAGCGCCGCGTAGAACTGCAGCCCCTGGTCGAGCGCGGTGCGGTAATCGGCCTCGTTATGGATCACGAGCACCGGGGTCTGCACCTTGTCCACCTGGCTCAGCGGTGAGCGGGCGAGATAGTCGGCACTGTCGCGCCACGGGTAGTCGCGGAACCAGTGCGTGACAAAATAGTAGTTGAGGTCGGAGGTCCCGACGAAGCTGTGCCAGTTGGTGACGGCGCGTTCCACCACCGCCGCCTTGAAGCGGTCGGTTTGGCCCACCGTCCAGCTCGTCAACAGCCCGCCGCCACTGCCCCCGGCCACACCCAGGCGGTCGGGATCGGCGATGCCGCGCGCGATCAGGAGGTCGACGCCCGTCATCAGGTCGCGATAGTCATCGCCCGGGTAGCGATACTGGATCACGTTGGCGAACTCGCCGCCGTAGCCGGTGCTGCCGCGCGGGTTGGTGATGAGGATCACGAAGCCCGATGCCGCGAGCACCTGGAACTCGTGAAAGAAGCTCGTGCCGTACATGGCGTGCGGGCCGCCGTGGATGTAGAGGATCGTGGGATAGCGGCGCGCGGCCTCGTACCCCGGCGGCTTGATCACCCAGCCCTGGATGCGCTGGCCGTCGAACGAGTCGTACCAGAGCTCCTCGTATGGCGCGAAGCCGCCTTCGGGCGCAAGGCTCGCTGCGTGGCGTGACACTTCGCGCCACTTATCGCGTGCCGGAGCAGCGAGCGCGAAGGAATACACCTCGCCCGGACTCGTCGGCGCGCTGAAAACGCCCGTCACGACGCCGTTGCGGCTCAGCGAGAATTCCCGCAACTCGCCCTGCGCGAATTGCGTAACGGGGGCGATGTCGCCCTTGGCGACGTCGACCGAGAAGAGCTGCGACTGGCCGCGATCGGCGGCGACGAGCAGGATCCGGCGTGAATCGGCGGACCAGGCGATGCGATCACCACCCACCCGTGGTGCGGCGGCGTCGACCAGCAGGGTCTCACCGACATTGCGATCGAAACCCGACGCCAGCTGGCGGCTCTGCGAACCGTCGGTGCGCATGACGTAGAGGTTGGTCACCGAGCTCGAGCGCGGCGGCTCGCTGTCATCGAAACCGGTGTAGGCGAGCCACTTGCCGTCGGGCGACGGCAGCGGGCCGTCGTCCGGACCGCGACGCGACGTCAGCGCGGTGAGCGTGGGCTCGCCTTCCACGGGCACCGAGAAAATATCGGAATTCTCCGCCTGGTATTCCGCATCTTCGCGCCGCACGGCGCTGAAATAGATGTGCTTGCCATCGCTCGACCAGGCCGGATCGTCGACGTCGAAGTCGCCGCTCGTGATGCGGCGGCCAGGCTGCTTCGCGCCACGATCGGTGGCCACGATCCACAGGTGCGTGCGCCTGACACCGCGATAACCCGGAGTGCCGTCGTTGCGATAGATCAGGCGCTCGGTGACGAAGGCAGGCTTGGCGTGCGCGCCGCTTTGCGGCTTGCCCGCATTGGGGTCGAAACCGGTATCGCCGGCGAGCGCGGTGTTCGAGGTATAGAGGATCCGCTTGCCGTCGGGCGACCAGGCAAAGGCACCGACGCCTTCGCTGTCCGCCGTGACCTGCCAGGGTTCCCCGCCGCCTTCGAGATCGAGCACGTGTACCTGGCGCTTGCCGCTGCGGTTTGACGCGAACGCGAGCCGCGTGCCGTCCGGCGACCAGCGCGGCGTTTCGTCGTCGTGCGTACCCGAGGTGAGTTGGCGCGGACTCGAATCGCCTTGCGCCAGCCACAGGTCGCGGTTGTAGCTGTCGAGGTTGCGATCGACGCTCACGTGCACGTAGGCGATACGCTTGCCATCGGGTGAGATGCGCGCGTCACCGGCGAATTGCCAGTCGAGGAGCGAGTCGGCATTGAAGACACCCGGTGCGGCCGCGGCCGGGAGTGCCGCCACGATCAGCGCGGCGGTCAACAGGAAACTGGTCCTCAAGATGTTGTCCTCTGCCGGACGGATCCGGCGTTCAACCGATCGCGACTGCGACCGGCGGGGCGCAATTCTTCCCTGCCCGTTCGCCGCTGACAACTTTCCTGCCGCCGCCGGCCCACCTTCCCGCCTCACCTTCCCGTTATCATTCCTCCATGTCCGACGTCGTCTTCCTGGGCCCGCAATTCCAGGAGCCCAATCTCGCGGTCGCGCTGCGCCGCCTGCAGATCCGCGGCACGCTGGTATCGATCTCCGCCGGTTGGCAGGAGCGCGAGGGCGAGATCGACGAGTTGCTCGCGCACGTGCGGCTGCCGGTGACGGACCTTGCGCTGTACGCGCGGGCGGAAGCGGTGCTGGCCGCGGATGCGGAGCTTGCGGTCGCTTACCGTCAGCGCCAGGGACGGCTGCGCGAATTGCAGGATCTCTACCGCCTGCGCCTCACGCACGCCAAGGATGCGATGCGCGAGCTCATGCCAAATGAGGGCGATCCCGAGCTTGTGCGCGCCGCGCAACGCGGCGCTTTGCGTGCGCTGCGCGCGCTGGATCGTGAACACCTGCTCACCATCGAGCGCGAGCACGCGAGTTTCCGCCGCCGGCTTCGTCCGCGGCAGCGCGCGAGCGTCGTGCCGCACATCCGGGAGCTGCGCGAACTGATCGAGCCGGCGGCCGCGGTGCTGGTGGCGGGCGGCCACGTCGCCGTGCTCGCCAATCGACTGCGGCTCTTCGACCTGCAGCGCCTGCTCGCCGGCAAGACACTGATTGCGTGGTCGGCGGGCGCCATGGCGCTGAGCGATTGCATCGTGCTGTTCCACGATCATCCGCCGCAGGGCGCCGGCAACGCCGAGGTATTCGACTCGGGGTTGGGCCTCCTCAAAGGCGTAGTGGCCCTGCCGCACGCTCAAACGCGCATCGCGTTGCACGAAGCCGCGCGCGTCGCGATGTTCGCCCGGCGCTTCGCGCCCGCGCGCTGTGTCACGCTCGATCACGGATCGCTCCTGCATTGGCAGGACGGCCGGCTGATCGGATCTAGCTCGACCTGGCGGCTCACCCGCGGCGGCGCGCTCGACGAGGTGCGGGTCGCATGAGCGAGTCGCTCCGCGACCTCCTGGCCACCGGGACGCCGCACGCGGCGGCGATCGACCACTTCATCGCCACTCATGAATTCCCGCTCGTCGATCGCACCGGCATCACCTTCGTCTATCGCGGCGCGGCCGACTCCGTGCTGTTGCGCTGCTGGATCCACGGCCTGCCCACCGCGCAGGCGCTCGAGCGCGAAACCGATACGGATCTCTGGGTGTTGCGCATCGACCTGCCGCCCAACTCGCGCATCGAGTACAAATTCGACGTCGTGCGCGGCGAGCGGAGCGAGTGGATCACCGATCCGCTCAATCCGCACAAGGCGGTGGACCCCTACGGCGCCAACTCGGTGGCGCAGGGTTTCGGCTACGAACGCCCGGGCTGGACGCTGCCCGACCCGGAATCGCGCCGCGGTGCGCTCGAGGAGTTGCGCCTGAGCAGCGAGGCGCTGGGACAGGTCAGCCGCCTGCTGGTCTACGTCCCGGCACGCTTCCGTCGCACGCGCCGCTATCCGTTGCTGATCGTGCACGACGGCGAGGACTACCTGCGCTTCGCCGATTTCAAGATCGTGCTCGACAACCTCATCCACCGGCTCGAGATCCCGCCGATGGTGGTATGCCTCACGCAGTCGGCAGACCGGCTACTGGAATACGCCGGCGATGTCGACCACGCGCGTTTTCTGAGTGAGGAACTGCTGCCGCTGATGCGCGCCCACTACCCGTTGCTCGATGAGCCCGGCGGACGCGGCCTCATGGGCGCGAGCTTCGGCGCGGTGGCGTCGCTGCACGCCGCGTGGCGTTATCCGGGACTCTACGGGCGGCTGTTGCTGCAGTCGGGATCGTTCGCGTTCTCCGACATCGGCCACCACCGCCGCGCGGCGGTGTTCGATCCGGTGGCGCGCTTCGTCAACGAGTTCCGCTCGCGGCCGGGCCAGCCCGCGGCGCGCATGTACCTGAGCTGCGGCATCTACGAATCGCTCATTTACGAAAACCGCTCGATGGTGCCGCTGCTGAATGGCCAGGGCATCCAGGTGCGCTACGAGGAAGTGCGCGACGGGCACAACTGGGAGAACTGGCGCGATCGACTGCGCGCGGGGCTCTCATGGCTCTTCCCCGGGCCGCTGTGGATGGTGTACGAGTAGAATATTCCCATGGCTCAAGTCACCCGCCACATCGGTCTCTCGCTCGGTGCCGACATCTGCTGGCCGATCTGCTACGAGGAGATCATGCGCCGGCTCGAGCTCGCCATTCCGTGGCAGGGCGACATCCTCAATTTCGACGTGAGCCGTGTGACGATCGAGCCCTTCAACCTGCGCCAGCCGGTCCGCTACGACCTGGTGATCGATCGCCTCACGCACTGGTATCACACCAGTCGCGAGTGGATCAAAAAGGCGGTGGTGCTCGACGACCTGTACGTCTTCAACAACCCGTGGTCGATCCAGGCGAACGAAAAGCACACGACCTACGCGGCGATGATGCGGCTCGGGCTGCCGATCCCGGAAACGTGGATGCTGCCGCCGAAGTCGTACGACAAGACCGCGGACCTGGAACCGACGCTGCAGCGTTACGCACGCCTCTTCGATCTCGGCCAGATCGGCAAGCAAGTCGGTTACCCGCTCTTCATGAAGCCGTACGACGGCGGCGGCTGGGTGGGCGTGAGCAAGATCGACAACGAGGCCGCGCTCACGACCGCGTACGACGCGAGCGGCACCAAGATCATGCACCTGCAGGCGGGAGTCATTCCCTACGACATGTTCGTGCGCTGCGTCGGTTTGGGCCCGCAGACGCGCGTCGTGAACTACGACCCGTCGGCGCCGCTGCACGATCGCTATCGCATGGATCGCGGCTTTCTCAAGCCCGCAGAGCAGCGCGTGCTCGAGGACATCACGCTCACCATCAACGCGTTCTTCGGCTGGGATTTCAATTCCTGCGAGGCGCTGCTGAAGAAGGGCGAGTGGTATCCCATCGATTTCGCCAACGCCTGCCCTGATTCGCAGGTCACCTCGCTTCACTATCACTTCCCGTGGCTGCTCAAGGCAAACCTGCGCTGGTCGATCTTCTGCGCGGCGACGCGCCGGCGCATGCGCAAGAACCTCGACTGGGAGCCGTTCTTCGCGGTGGCGGCGAGCGAAGCGCCGTATCGCGAGAAGCTCGCGAGCTACGCGCGCATCGCGCGCGAGCGGCACGCCGCCGCGCAGTTCGAGGAGTTCTGCGCCACGCATCTCGCGCATCTCGACGAGATCGCGTATGAGTTTTTCGGCACCAACGAAGCGCGCGACGCCGTGCGCAAGAAGGTGACGGCGCTCTACCCTGCGCACGAGATCGATCAGTTCACCGAGCTCTTCTTCGGACGCATCCAGAAGTGGCGTGAGCAAGAGGGCAAGGGCGGCTGATGGCCGAGACGCCGAAGCAGAACTGGTCGTGGAGCACGCAACGGCTGCCGGAACCGGCGCGCGTGGCGCGCTGGGGTCATTTCGGCACGCCGGTGCTGCTCTTCCCGACCGCCGGTGGCGACTACGAGGAGATCGAGCGGTTCCACATGATCCGCGTCCTCGGTGAGCTGATCGACGCCGGGCGCATCAAGGTCTATTCGGTCGACAGCGTCGCGGGCAAGACCTGGCTGCAGGGCACGCATTCGTCGGAGTACTGCTCGCGCGTGCAGAACCTGTTCGATGGCTACATCTACCACGAGGTCCTGCCACTCATTCGCAAGGATTGCAGCAGCGACGACATCGAGGTAGTGGCCGCGGGCGCCTCGATTGGCGCCTTCAATGCGGTGGCGTCGATCTGCCGCCATCCCGATGCCTTCAGGCTCGCCATCGCCATGAGCGGCACGTTCGATCTCTCGAAATATCTCGATGGTCACTTCAACCAGGATTTTTACTTCTCCTCGCCGCTCCACTACCTGCCGGGGCTCGCCGACGGGCCGCAGCTCGCGCAGCTGCGCAAGCGCTTCGTCGTGATCCCGACCGGCGAAGGCGACTGGGAGGATCCGGGCGAATCCTGGCGCATCGCCAATGTCCTGGGCGCCAAGGGCGTGCCGAACCGCGTCGACCTGTGGGGCAAGGATCGTCACCACACCTGGGTGACGTGGCGCGAGATGCTGCCCAAGTATCTCAACGAGCTCGTCTGAAAGACGTGCGCGCTACGGCGGCGCCGTCCTCCTGACTTCTGTGGCCGCCACGATGTGATTGTTCTGGCCGTTGTCCATCACGATGCTGGCGGGCTGAATCACCGTGCACTCGCGCGTGAAGCGGCCCAGCGCGACCGTCTCCCGGTCGGCGGGGAAGTCAAAGAACTTGTTCTGCGTGGTGCGAGTACCGACGCTGTGGTCAATGCCGATTGCAACTGCTCCCAGTCGAGTCAGACCGACGTTGCCCCAGATGCGGTTCCACGCCACCAGGGTGTGCCCGCGATCGCCCCACACCGAGATGCCGCCTGCGCGTCCCGTGACGTCGAGCACGATGTCGTTGTTCGCGATCACCCAGGTGTCAATGCCGGCGTTGGGATTCTCCGTCGTGGTGGTGCCCAGCCAGTCGGTGGTGTTGATGGGGTCGGCGCCAAAATCCCCGAGGCCGGTCAGAGTGATCGAATTGCGCGCGATCAGAAAACTCGAGGGCTCGTTCGACGGCGGCGGCCTGACTGCATCGACCTCCTGGAGACCGCGGTAGTTGTTGATGATGGTGCCTTCGGCCGCGATGCGGTTGTCTACCACGCGAACGCGCGAGCCGCCCACGTCGAAGGTCGACACCGCGTTCCTGCGCGTATGTTCAATGTCGTTGTCGAAGATGTGCACGTCGACATGCGTCGCATCATGCACGGCAAAACCGATCCCTGTGTCCTGGATGTAAGAGTTGCTCGCAGTGAAGTCTCCGCCACTCAGGCGCTCCGTATGGAGTGAGACTGCAGAGGCAATCGGAAACCATGCCTGCTTGCCGCCGAACAGGACCGCGGCCATCACGTTGCTGTGAAGCGTGACCATCTTGCGGCATGGCCTCGCCAGGACCTCGACGCCCGTCATTTGCAGGCGCGCGCGCTGATCCGCGCCGCCGTCGACGAGAATGGCGCTCATGAGCGTGTTCCAGAACTTCTGGTACCAGTTGAGCACTCGCATGCTCGACGGAAAATCGAGCGTCAGGTTCGTGAGCGCGATGGTCCCACCGTCGGTGAAGTGCAGCAGCGCCGGATAGGGGGCGCTCAGCGTCGGCGGTGCATCGAACGGCCTGAGACTCGGGCGCAGGTAGCGGCCCAGAACTGGCTGCACGATGGTGATGCCGGCGCCCTGGCCACGGATTTCGCCGTGAAAATTCGCCACCAGCAGCAGATTGGTGCGAAACGTCCCGCGATCGAGTGTGATGAGGCAGGAGGTGACGGCACCGGCGCAGGATTCGAGCGCGGCCTGGAGTTGGGGCGTGTCGTCCACGCCATTCGGCGAAAGTCTGAGGGTAATTGCCAGGGCTGAGGTCGGAAGGGCGAGGTAGCTTGCGAGACCGACGAGCAGAGCTGCGGCGAGCCCCCTGGCCTTGTCTTCCATGACACCTCTCCTGAATTGTGCTCCCGTGGTCGCATGTAGACCACGCGTTGGTGCCGGTAGTTCAGCACCTGCACTAAGGTGCTATGCCGCCTCGACGCTGGGGCGCGCTTCGCGGCGCATGAGGCGCCACACGCCGTAGGTGAGCAGCGGCAGCACGTAGACGCCGATCAGTATGTAGCCGAGCGCCCGATAGCCACGCGCAATCAGCGTGACCAGCCCGAAGCGATCGGCGAGAAAGATCGCCACCAGGAGCAATGTGCCCGTGAACGCGAGCCGTGCGCGTGTGGAGAGCTCGCGTCCGCGCCGCGCGCGATAGGCCTGCGCGATGCGTTCGTTGATCGCATGCGCGCCGCCGGTGCCACTCTCGAGCAGCGCCGAGAAGATCATGAGCTGAAAGAGGATGTGAAAGACCGGCAGGTTCATGCGTTGCAGGAGAAAGTCCGAGGGCAACGCTTCCTGGCCGATCTCCGGATAGAACGCCACCATGCACACGAAGAAGAGGAAGGCGGGGATCATCGCCAGCGGGCCCGCGAGCGTTCCGGCAATCACCGCATCGCGATTGCTCGTCAGATGGCGCAGGACCGGCAGGATCACGACCGCGCCGACGATGTTGTAGCCCGCGTACGTCAGGCCGCCCGCGATCCACCCCTCGCCCATTCCCGAGGCGGCGAAATTCGTCGCGACGCGCTCACCGAAAGCGCTGAGCGCCAGCACGACGAAAAGCGCGTAGACGCCATACAGGAAGAACGAGACCCATTTGAAGAGTCGCTCGACCGAGACGTTGCCGTACATCGCGAAGGCAGCAATGCCGAAAATCAGGCAGAGCGTTCCGACGAGCGGCGGCCAGCCGAAGAGCGCTTGCCCGATCGCACCGGCGGCGGCCCCGAACACCGCGAGGATCAGCACGGCGAACAGGAAATACGCGGCTTCGAATACGATCCAGCCGGGTCCGAGCAGGTGGCGGAAGAACGTGCGGTAGTCGCGGCTCCCGGTCGCGCGCGCGAACAGGAACGTAACGATGCACACCGCGCTCCAGATCACCATCGCCAGCAACATCGCGAGAACGCCGCCCCAGGGGCCGCTCGGCAGGAAGAACTCGGCGAGCTCGCGCCCGGTGGCGTAGCCGCCGCCGATGACCACCGCCTTGAAGGCGAAGCCGGGCAACAGGAAACGCTGGAACCAGGAAGATTGCGCGGTCACGGCAGGACGCCGGGTTCGCCTAAGCGTCATCGCGCAGGCAGGAATCGACCAGCCGCTCGAGCTCGGCGCCGCCGCGCATGGGGTCGGCGACCGGCAATTGCAGGCGTGCGGACTCCTCTTTCATGAAGCGCCGCGCATCGACGTCGGTGAGCCGCGAGGTATTGAAACTGATGCCGGCGCAACGAATCGCGGGATTGGTCCGCCGGCCGAGTCGCAGATTGAGATCGATCGCTTCCTCGAGCGTCGGCAACTCGTAATCTTCGAGCCCGAGCACGTGGCCCCGGCCCGGCTCGTGGCACACCACGATCACGTCGGGCTGGCTGCCGTGGAGCAAGCCCAGCGACACCCCTGCATAGGAAGGATGGAACAATGAGCCCTGCCCCTCGATCACGTCCCAGTGATCCGGCGCGGCATCCGGACTCAGGACTTCCGCGGCGCCGGCCTCGAAATCGGCCACCACGGCATCCATCGGCATGCCGGTGCCCGCGATCATGATGCCCGTCTGCCCGGTGGCACGGAAGTCCGCCTCGAGGCCGCGCGTGCGGAAGGCACGCGTGAGCGCGAGCGCGGTGTACTTCTTGCCGAGCGCGCAATCGGTGCCGACGGTGAGCAAGCGCTTGCCCGAGCGTTTCGCCCCGGTGCCAATTGGAATGCCGCGCGGTGGCGTGCGGACGTTGATGAGACGGCGCCCGTGACGCTCGGCGGCGCTTTTGAGCCCCGGTGTGTCTTCGAGACGTGCGTGCATGCCGCTCACGATGTCGAGACCCGCCTCGAGCGCGCTCACGAGCGAGGGAATCCAGCTCTCGAGGATCCTCCCGCCTTCATTGGCGATGCCGATCACGAGCGCGCGTGCGCCGCGCGCCATGAACGAGGTCGCGAGCAGGTCGCCGAAGAAGCCGTCGGTGTTGTCGGTGGTGAGTGCCGCGACGACG
>DATIEU010000297.1:0-7227 GCA_035455565.1 Steroidobacteraceae bacterium
GGACATCCGCGCCCTGAATCGCCTGATGCGCGAGGGACCGAGCATCAGCGCGGCGCACGTGCGTGTCGATCCAGCGCGGCTCGCACAGTTCCTCGGCGAGCTCAAGCAGATTCCGCAGGTGAGCTCGATCATGCTCAGGCAGGCCGCGGTCAGGACTTTCCACGAGACGATGGCGCGCACGCTGCTCATTTTCGTGTCGATCTTCGTCGCGTTCTCCTGCACGCTTGCATTCGGGGTCACTTACAACGGTGCGCGCATCGCTCTGTCGGAACGCGGCCGCGAGCTCGCAACACTGCGCGTGATCGGCTTCACACGCGCCGAGATCTCCTACATTCTGCTGGGTGAAACCGCCGTGCTGACGCTCACCGCCATTCCGCTCGGCTGTGCCTTTGGCTACGCTCTCGCGCGACTCGTGGCGGGTGCGTTCGAAACCGAGCTCTACCGCGTGCCTTTCGTCATCGAGTCCTCGACTTACGGCTGGGCCATCCTGGTCGGCGTCATCGCGACGGCTGCCTCGGCGCTGCTGGTGCGTCGCCAACTCGATCGCCTCGATCTGATCGCAGTGCTCAAGACCCGGGAATGACTGCATGTTGACACCCGTCCAGCGCCGCTTGCTCCTCTGGTTGCCGTTTGCATTGCTGTTGCTCGGCGTGCTCGCGTGGTTGTTCCGGCCGCAGCCCGTTGCAGTCGACTTCGGCGTCGTCGACCGCGGACCGATGCGCGTGACCGTGACCGACGAGGGCGAAACCCGTGTCAAGGATGTCTTCGCGGTGTCGGCGCCCGTTCCCGGCCTCATGCGGCGCGTCGAGCTCGAACCGGGCGACGACGTGGTCGCTCAGAGCACTGTGGTTGCCCGCATCGAGCCGACGGACCCATCGTTTCTCGACGTGCGCAGCCAGGCCGAGGCTCAGGCGACCGTACGCGCTGCGGAAGCGGCGCGCACCTACGCGGCCGCGGAAGTGCAGCGGGCCACGGCCGAGCTCGAGTTCGCCCAGAGCGAGCTCAGGCGCTTTAAGGCGCTCGCTCAGCGCGACAGCATTTCCGAGAACGACCTGGAAGCCGCCGAGCGGCGGGCCCGCATCGCGGCCGCCGGCCTTGATGAAGTCAAGGCGCGCTTGCGAGTGCAGGAGTTCGAGCTCGAGCGGGCTCGTGCGCGGCTGCTCGCACCGGGCGCCGCTCGCGCGACACGCGAGAAGTGCGATTGCGTGACCGTGTATTCGCCCGTGAGCGGCCAGGTCCTGCGAGTGCTCCAGGAGAGCGAGGCGGTGGTCGCATCGGGCACGCCGCTCATCGAGATCGGCGACCCCCGCAAGCTCGAAGTGGTCGTGGACCTGCTGTCGACGGATGCCGTGCGGGTGACGCCCGGTCAGCGGGTAATCATCGAGGCCTGGGGCGGCGAGCAGCCGATCGAAGGCGCGGTGCGTCGGGTTGAGCCTTCGGGCTTCACCAAGATCTCAGCCCTCGGCATCGAGGAGCAGCGGGTCAACGTGATCATCGACTTCGTGGGCTCACCGGGTGAGCACGCGCGACTGGGCCACGGCTATCGCGTCGAGCCGCGCATCGTGCTGTGGGAAACCGAGCATGCGCTCCGCGTGCCGCTGTCCGCCTTGTTCCGCGAAGGCGAGCAGTGGGCAGTCTTCGTCGATGAGGGCGGCCGCGCCGCGCTGCGGGTCGTCGAGCTCGGAGAGCAGAATGATCTCGATGCGCAGGTGATCGACGGATTGAAGCAAGGCGAGCGCGTCGTTCTGCATCCCGGCGATCGCGTGAGCGCCGGCAGCGCTCTGACCGAACGTCGCTGATTCAGCCTCGCAGCGGCTTCATCCGAGATACGCCTCGGTGGCGTAGCGGCGCATCATGCGGTGGCTGCTGAAATAGGAGCCGTTCTTGCTGATCGCGCCCTTCATCACCTGGATCCATGCCCTGCGATCGGGACCCTCACCGTAATACAGGGGCAGTACCACGCGCTCGAGCTTGTCATAGAGCGCGAGCGCGTCGTCCCCTCGTGCGCCGCCATCGATGGCCCAGCCCGTGACACCCTCGATGCAACCGTCGATCCACCAACCGTCGAGCACCGACAGGCTGGGCACGCCGTTGAGCGCCGCTTTCATGCCACTCGTACCCGAGGCTTCCTGCGGGGGGAGCGGGGTGTTGAGCCAGACATCCGTGCCCGCGACGAGCAGCTGCGCCAGCGCCATGTCGTAGTCGGCGAGATAGACGATCGCGAGCGAATCCGCGAGCGAGCGCACGTACCCATGCAATGCGGCGATCAGCCGTTTGCCCGCCGCATCGCGCGGATGGGCCTTGCCGGCGAGGACGATCTGGAACGCCCGGTGGCTCGCGATGGCCTTAAGGCGCCCGATATCGCTGAACAGCAAATCCGGACGTTTGTACGCCGTCATGCGGCGCGCAAACCCGAGGATCGGAACTTCCGGGCGCATCGCCACTCCTTTGAGTGCACGGACCCGATCGATCAGCTCGCGCTTGGCCTGTGCATGCGCATCCACGATCGCCGCATCCGGGATGCAGCAGTCCGCGCGCACCAGCAACTCCGGCTCGTGACTCCAGCCGGGCAGGTACCGGTCATAGACCTTGCGGAAGCTCTCGCATGTCCAGGTCAGGGGATGGACGCCGTTGCTGATCGCGTGGACGTGGTAGCCCGGGAACATCCGCTCTGAGAGCGCCGCATGACGCCCAGCCACCCCGTTCACGTAGTCACTCAGGTTGAGCGCGAGTCGGGTCATGTTGAGCTCGTCGGGACCGCCAAGCTGCTTCAGCATCGGCAGATCGATGACGTGCTCGCTGGTGGGCGTCGCTCCGCCGCCCGCGGGCGAAAGCACCCGCTGAACGATTTCATAGGAAAAGCGGTCGTGTCCCGCCTCGACCGGCGTATGCGTTGTGAAGCAGCAGCGGCGGCGCACCGCCGGCAGGTTGTAGAGCGACTCGCCGGGCCGGAGCTCCTCGGGCGAATAGGCGAAGCGGCGCAACAGCTCGAGACCGAGCAGCGCCGAGTGGCCTTCGTTCATGTGGTACTGCCTGATCTCGAAACCGAGCGCCTGCAACATGCGCACGCCGCCGATGCCCAGCACGATCTCCTGCTTCAGCCGCAGGGCATCATCGCCGCCGTACAGAGCGCTGGTAATGTCCCGATCCTCGGGCCGATTGTCATCGAGCGCCGAATCGAGCAGCAGCACGGGCTGCCGTCCGCCCGTCTGACCCTCGAGCACATAGAGCCATGCACCGATCCAGACCTGGCGCGATTCGATCGAGACCGAGATCTTGGCATTCAGCAGGCGCGCCCACCGCGCCGGCTCCCACGCGGCGGCTTCCTCGACTTGCCTCTCCTCGCCGTCGATCTTCTGGCGAAAATGGCCGGCGCGGCTGACGAGGCTCACGGCCACGAGGGGCAGGGCGAGATCAGCTGCCGAGCGCATGGTGTCGCCGGCGAGGATGCCCAGGCCGCCGCTATACGTCGGAATGTCGCTGCGCAGCGCAATCTCCATCGAAAAGTAGGCGACGCGCGGCGCGTGGAGAAATTCTTCCAGCATTGCGTTTGCGATCCTGTTGGCGCAACCGGATGTTCAGTCCGATCCGGAAGGCAAGCCTATTCCCTCGAGAGGCAACCGACATACGTGTTTGTGCGGCCGTGGAAAACCCTGATGCGGTGCACCCGCCGGCGGTTATACAGTCAGCCGGTGGATACTCGGGGGTGAGACTATGAATGCCCAGACCGCATCATCATCGAGGCCGATGAAACCACTGCTCGGGATCGATCCTTTTAGGGTGATCCCCGCTGCTCGCGCCAAACCCAAGGCGCCGGCCGAGCCTTCCGAAGAGGAGGCCTATGGCTGCGTGGAATGGTTCAACTACGACAAGCATCCCTTGAGAGCCGCGGCACTGGCCAAAGCGACTTACAACAAGTCTTGAAGCACCGGAGAGCGGCCATGACGATCGGCACGATCTGCACTGCCAGGGTCATCACCGTGGATCGCGGAATAGACATCGCCGCGGCCGCCGCAGTGATGCGCGAAAACCGAATCGGCTATCTGATCGTTACCGATCCGGGCGGTGCGGCGCCGATCGGAGTGATCACCGATCGTGACATCGTCGTGAAGGTCGTGGCGCAGGACGTCGATGCGCACACGCTGACCGTCGGGGATGTGATGACACCCGACCCGTTGACGGCTGCGGAGGATGACGGGATCAGCGAAACGCTGCATCGCATGCGCCGTCTGGGTGTGCGCCGTGTGCCGGTCGTCGGACCGCGCGGGCAGGTGAGCGGCGTGCTGTCGATCGACGATGTGGTCGACCACCTGGTGAGCCAGTTGTCAGACGTCGCTGGTTCGATACGTAACGAGTCGCAGCGCAAAGAAATCCTGCGCAGTTGACGCTGTTTCCGGACTGGGGTCTCTTTCTCCCAGGCAGGAGTCTGGAGCCGTGCGGTGCCCACCGCCGATGCAGCCGCTTTGTCATTCGCCATCGATCAGGTGACGCCCGCCGCGTTTGCGCACGCGGTGACGCACCTGCGCGTCATCGAAACGCACATCTCGTGGGTCGTGCTCACGGGACCGTACGCCTACAAGATCAAGAAGCCGGTGCGGTTCGACTTTCTCGACGCTGGCACGCTCGAGCGCCGGCAAGCGCTCTGCAATGAAGAGCTACGGCTCAACCGGCGGTTGGCCCCGGATCTCTACCTCGATGTGCTGCCGGTCGTGCGCGAGGCCGGCCACCTCAGGTTCGGAGGCAACGGACCGGTCGTCGAGTACGCAGTGCGCATGCACGAATTCGATCCGGGCCAGGAGCTGGGCAACCAGCTTGCCATGGGTGCAGTCTCGGTCGGGGAAATGACCGCGCTCGGGTGCGCCCTCGCCGAGTTTCATCGGCAGGCGGCCGTCGCTGCGCCCGACAGCCCATTCGGTGACGTGGCCTCGGTCAGGGGCCAGATACTCGACAACATGACCGTGCTCGAAGCGCACGCCGATGCATCCCAGGACATGGCGGCCCTGCGCCGGCTCGACGAGTGGCTCAGGCAGGCGGTCATCCGTTCGGCCGCGCTGATCAGCGAGCGCAAGCTTGGCGGCGCGGTGCGCGAATGCCACGGAGACCTGCACGCACGCAATATCGTGCGCTGGCGCGGGCGGTGGACGCCATTCGATTGCATCGAATTCAACCCGGATCTGCGCTGGATCGATATGGTGAGCGACGTCGCGTTCCTCTTCATGGACCTCGCCGCTCATCGCCGACACGATCTGGCACATGCCTTGCTGAGCCGCTACCTCGAGGACGGCGGGGATTATCCGGGATTGCGGCTGCTGCCCCTGCACGCCGTGTATCGCGCACTGGTGCGCGCCAAGATCGATGCGCTCGCCGCGCAGGCCGTCTCGGCGGAGCGCGCTCAGGTCCTGCGGGCACGCGAAGCGCTCCGTGTGCGCGTGGCAACCGAGCTCATGAGTCACCGCCAGCCGGCGCTGCTCATCACCCATGGCCTCACCGCCAGCGGCAAATCGTGGCTCAGCGAGCGGCTGGTCCCGGCGGTCCCTGCGCTGCGGGTCCGCGCGGATCTCGAGCGCAAGCGGCTCGCGCGCCTCGGGCCCCTCGAATCGAGCCATTCGGGCGTGGCCGAGAAGCTCTACGCCGCCGCCGTGACCGATCGCGCTTATGAGCGGCTCACAGAGTGTGCCGACGCGGCACTGGCGGCGGGCTTCAAAGTCGTGGTCGATGCTTCCTTCCTGCGCGCCGGTCAGCGTGAGCGGTTCAGGCAACTCGCCGCCGAGCGGCGGGTTCCCTTCCTGATTCTCTCCTGTCACGCCGATGTGGCCACGCTGGACGCGCGTCTCGAGGCGCGGGCGCACGCCGGGCGGGATCCTTCCGAGGCGACGCGGGCCGTGCTCGATTACCAGCTCACCTCGCAGGAGCCGCTCACGCCCACGGAGCAGGCCGTCTCTGTGGTGATCGACTCCACCCGGCTCACCCTCGATGCGGGAATCGAGGCGATCAAGGCGCGCCTGCGTGACTTGAGCTGATCCCCGATCAGGCGAGCAGCGCCGAGACGATCAGGAAATAGACGGCGACACTCAGCAGATCCTGGATGATCGTCGCGAGCGGTCCGCTGCCGTAGGCGGGATCGCGGCCGAAGCGATCGAGCAACCAGGGCAGCGCCAGGCCGATCGACGCCGCGACGGTGCTGGCGACGAATAGCGAGAGTCCGACCGCGAGCGCGAGCCGCCCATCGTCCACCAGCAGCCAGGCGGCGCCACCCGCGAACGAGCCGAGCAGCAGCCCCATGAGGAGTCCGGTGCGCACTTCGCCAGCCAGCATCGAGCCGATCCTGGCATGGCTCAGCGACAAGCCGCGCACGGTGATCGCTTCGGTCTGGGTGCCGATCGCATCGGCGAGGTACACGATCCCGGGAAGGAAGAATGCGATGGCTACGTTCGCGGCCAGCTCGGCCTCGAACTGCGACACCAGGAGTGCGGCGAGCACGCTGCCGGCGAGGCCGAGAAGCAGCCACGGCAGTCGATGACGGGCGCGCCGGGCGGGTGGGGCTTCCATCGCCTCGCGGACGCGCGCTTCATCGTGCACGATTCCCGCGAGCCGGTGCAGATCCTCGACGTGTTCGCGGCGCAGAATGCCGAGCAAGGCTTGCGCCGGAACGACACCCGCGAGCCTCTTGTCCCGATCGACGACGGCCACCGCGGTCGCCTCGTGATGCAACGCTGTGGAGGCGACCCGTTCCTGATCCATTGACAGGTCCACGACGGGTGGGTTTGCCAGCATCACTTGCCGGGCGGCGCACTGTGGGTCCACCTCGATGAGCCGCGCGAGCGGGATCCAGCCCAGGATGTGACGCTGCGGATCGACGACTACGACGGGATCCGCGCTGTCGAAGCGCCGCCCCCGCATGTGCGTCAGTATCTCCTGCACGGTCGCATCCGGCGCCGCGACGGGAACCGAGCGGGCGAGATGCCGGTGGGCGGAGTCCTTCGCCGGGCGCTCAAGGTCAGCCATGCGCTTTACGAGTCGGCCGCAGGGCGGCCGCGAGGAGAACCGTGCCCCCACTGAGCAGAACCACGGTCATGACAGCGGCCAGCGGCGGTTGATCGAATGCGAACGCCTCGGCGGCTGACGGTATGCCGAGCACCAGGGCCAGGGCCGCCGCGGTGAGCGCGCTGATCCACCAGAAGGCCGCGTTCGGTCGCGTCAGCACGGCAGCGAGCGAATCGTGTCGCG
>DATIEU010000298.1:0-2271 GCA_035455565.1 Steroidobacteraceae bacterium
CGCCGCGAACTTGTCGAGCCACGCGAGCGCGTTGCTCACGCGATCGAGCGGGAAGTGCTCGAGCGAATCCGCCCCGAACTGCTCAAGGAACTCGTTCTCGGGGATGCCGCTGACGTCCAGCAGCCGGCGGAACTCGGCCACCGGCACCTCAGCCGGCGGCGGCGGGGCCTTCGGATCTGCGGCCTGCACCGGGCGCGGGGCCTCGGTCTCAGGCTTGCGCGAGGGCTCAGGCGTTACGTCGATCGTCGCGCCGTGCAGTTCTTCCTCGGTGTGGGTGCCGCCCAGCTCGTCGGGGAACGCTTCGCGCAGGCCGGCGGCTTCCGTGCACTTCGTCAGCATCTGGATCGGTGCACGGCTCCAGCGCTCGTTGGGAGCTTCGCCGCTGCCATCCTTCGCCTTCTTGGTGTTGCACACCTCCGCGAAGTAGACGCGCACGGGGAAGTCGATCACCCGTTCGGCCTTGGTGTTCCAGCGGTGGATGGTGGTCTCGCAATACTCGGGCGCTTCGAGGCCCAGGTACTCGACCAGCGGCCCGTAGACGTAGGGTTCGTGACCGAGATAGAGCCCGGTGCGCATCGCCGTGGTCCTGAGTTCGTAGACTCCAGGCATCACAACGTCGCGCCACTCGTACTCGCCATCCTTGCCCTTCACGCGCATCGGGACGATGTGGCAGGGCTTCTTCAGCGGGTCGAGTTTCCGCGCCACGCAGTAGTCCCAGACCATGATGACGGACTCGCTCTTGGCGCCGGGGTAGAGCGAATTGCAGAGCGTGCGCCATGCGGCTTCTGTGATGCCGCGCCGTGCGACAGGCTCAGGCAGCGCCACGGCTGTCGGTGCCGCCGGGGCAGGTGTGGCAGGGGTCTTCGGCTTGGTCATTGCGGTGTCTCCTCAGGGTTGGGACAGGATGCGTTTCAGCTGCTCGACACTGGTCTCGCGGCGCGGGGAGCGGTAGCGCAGCAGCAGCTGCTTGCGGCGCCACGCTTCCATCGCGCGCTCCACTTGGGCCTCGGCCACTTTCACGATGAGGATGTTGCGGTCCCGTTCAGTAGGTCCGCCGACGTAGGGCAGCAGCCAGATCACCCGCGGATCTCGCCGGCCCAGGAGCTTGCGGGCGAGCCAGAGCCTCATTCCAGCCACTCCGAGCCGGCGCCACACCGCAGGCATTTACCTGCACGTGTTGGCTTGCTGCGTTGGTTCCAAGCGGTCGCGGCTTCACTCTTGCGCGCGTAGGTCCGCGTCGCTTGATAGCCGTGGCACTCCTCGGTCGTGCAGCCGACAGACCATGCGTGGTCGCCGGGACCGAACCCCCGCTGCACGTTCTCGAACTCAGCTTCACCGCCGCAGAATGGACAGGGGAGCAGCGCTGGGTCGCTCACGGCCAGTACCTCTCGATCAGGCGCACGGTTCCGTAGATGGCAGCCGACAGCACCGCCCAGAAGGCGACGCAGCCGAGCAGGAACTCGCGCGGGTGCTCGATCATCCAGTCGATCATGGTCGCTCCAGCGGCGGCGGGTTGAGGCGTGCGGACAGCGCACGCACGCGTTGTGCGTCGTAGGCGCTGAAAGATCCGGGCTGAGTCCGCTCGCGTTCTTCGAGCGCGCCGATCAGCAGCCCGATCGGGTAGGTCGAGAGCGTGTGCCGCGCGCGGGCGCGGTCGATCGCCATCTCGTTGTCCAGTTCAGTCGCCATGGGGGAACCTCGTCTCAGGCGGGCAGAGCAGGATTGCCTGCGCCCAGGCGACCGCGGCGCGAGCCTCTGGCATCAGGTACTGCCAGCGGGTCGAGTAGAGCTGCACGAGCGGCACAGAGCCGTCCGGGCCCGGTTCCGGGGAGTGCGCGACGCTGCCCCACGGATCGAGGTTCATCAGGCGGCACCACTCGAAGACGATCGCGCGCAGGCGCTCGTCGGTGTGCGCGGTGCGCAGGGACTCGAGCATCCGTCCAGCAGGTGCCGGGTGCGAGCCGTTCAGGTAGGCGACCCGTTCAGCAGCGGCCTCTTTCTCGGCGTGATCGGACTCGGGATTCCAGGCGCCTTCGGGCCCGTAGAATCCGACCGTGTAGAGCGTGGGCTCGGAGCGAATGTAGACGTAGCGCGGCGAGTTCAGGTAGGTGGCGTCGCTCACGCGACCTCCCTGCGGCGCGTGCCGCGCACCGGGATCGGGTCCTCGTACGTGAGGTCGATAGGCGTGCCGCTGTCAGTCCCATCGCAGTCCTCGCAGAACCACCACATCACATCGGCTTCCCAGTCGGTGTCCACGTGCTCGATGGTGTA
>DATIEU010000299.1:0-2460 GCA_035455565.1 Steroidobacteraceae bacterium
GTCCGCCATATCAAGAACCTTCCGGATCCGATATCGACGTACGAAGTCCTCGAGGGCCGGGTCACACGGCCGTTCGCCTGGCTCGCGGAGCTCTTTCGCGCACATGTCATCGTGGTCGCGATCGTCTGCGTGCTGGCGGCGTGGTTCATTGCGCGCGTGAGCGGGCCGCTCTTTGCAGCGATCGGTACTCCGGCGTGGGGCGCGCCGATCGTGATTACCGTGCTCGTCGCGGTGTTCGTTGTAGCACTCGCGTACGCCTGGTATCACCGGCCCCGGGGTATTCCTCGGTGGGAGGGAATAGCTGCCACCGCGGTTGTCACCGTGCTGAGCGCCGCGATTATTTCGTGGACTTGGTATGACTACCGGGCCGGCGCGACACAACGAGCGCAACGCGCAACGCTGCCTCCATCGATTGCCGTGCTGCCATTCGCCAATGTCAGCAGCGACGCGGACAACGAACCCTTCGCCGACGGACTGTCCGAAGAGGTCTTGAGCGTCCTCGCAAGGATCGAAGGGCTCAAGGTCGCTGGCCGGACCTCTTCTTTCTACTTCAAGGGTCGGAGCGAGCAACCCGAAGTCATCGCGCGCCTCCTCAAAGTCAATCACCTGCTCGAAGGCAGTGTGCGCACGGACGGCTCGCGCGTGCGCATCACGACACAGCTCATTGACGCTCAGGACGGTCATCGCCTCTGGTCGCAAACTTTCGATCGTGAGCTCCATGACGTGTTTGCGGTACAGGAGGAAATCGCGCGTTCCGTCGCGAGCTCGCTCGAGGTACGGTTGTTGCCGGCGGACACTGAGCGCCTCGTACAGCACGGGACCAAGGACATCGAGGCGTATCGTCTGTATCTCCTGGCACGCGGTCGACTCCGCGAGCGTGGGCTCACCAATCTGCGGGCTGCCAGGAGCTTCTTCGAGGAGGCCGTGCAGCGTGATCCGAATTACGCAGCGGCTCATGCTGGACTCGCGGACAGCTATTGGCTCCTGCGCCGCAATCACCTCGAAGAGGTCAAGGGTGGCGAGAAGCGGGCGACTGAGGCGGCAGCGCGCGCTATCGCGCTCGACCCGCAGTCGAGCGAGGCGCATGCGGCGAGCGCGAACGTGAAGCTGCTGGGCTACGAGGAGCGCGGCGATGTCGCTGCCCGGCAGGCGGCACTCGCCGACTACCGCCGCGCCATCGAGCTCGATCCGAAGAATGCTGAGGCCTACCACTGGCTCGGCTTCGCGTTGGTGGATGACGATCGCGATGAGGCATTGTCGCTCTTTGAAAAGGCCCTCGAGCTGGATCCGTTGAGGAGGCAGACGCAACTCGCTTCCGCGTTCCTTCTTGCTGAGCAGGGACGCTACGCGCCTGCGATCGCGCGTGTGGACGAAGTCATCGAGCGCTATCCGGACTTCGACAGCGCCTACTTTCAGGGGGCCGAGATTGCCGGCGCGTTTGGCCGCATGGTCGAAGCGCGGACTTTTTGGTCGAAGACCTTCGAGCTCTCCGAGGATTTTCGCGCCGGCGTGGGCGCCTACATGGCGAGCATCAACCTGGGCGACCTGTCCGAGGCTCACCGCTGGCTTGCTCGGATCAGCGAAGGCTCGGACAAGCGAGGCGGCGTAGCCAGTGACATTGCGCGCCTCGGACACGAGCGGCGATATCGGGAGCAGCTCGACCTGTTGGAGCAGAGCTTTGGGCGCGGTCAGGAGGATGAGACGTGGCTCGGCATTGTGTACACGCGATTGGTCCTGGGTCAGGCGGAACGCGCCGGGGAAATCGTCGCCGCTCGTTTTGCGAGACTCGCGGACGATGAGGAGCCAATCACGTTCTGGAACTGCGATGCGGCTCTCGCGCTCGCCACCGCGCGATTGCGCACAGGGCAGACGGATGAGGCGCATCGCATTCTGAAAAAGCTGGCAGCCTGGCTCGATGATGCGCGCGCACCGCAATACCCGTCCCGATGGGTGGCGCGGGCTGCCGTCCACTCGCTGTTGGCTGAGGGAGAGGACGCGTTCCGTTCACTCGACCGCGCCTTCGACGCCGGTTACCGCAGCACCTGGACTCTGGTCGTCGGCGACATGCCTGTGCTGTTGCGCGGCGAAGACGACCCGCTGTTCGAAGGTGTGCGCGCCGATCCGCGCTACAAGGCGTGGTTCGACCGTATCCGATCGGATAATGCGGGCCAGCTGGCGCGTGCTGGAACGGATCAAGCCGTCGCAGCCGGCACCCGGCCCAGGCAGACCAAGTAGAGCGGGTGCTCGTCGCGTTCGAGGCGCATGAGGCGCGCCAGCGCATCGTCATAGAAGCCGCCGATGGACACGGCGCCGAGTCCCAGGGCGCCGCCGAGCAGATAGAGGCTCTGCCCGACGTGACCGCACTCCATCAGCACGAAGCGATAGCCGCGCTGACCGTACTTCCACATCGTGCGGTATGGAATCGCTGTGATGATGATGATCGCATTCGCCCGTCTCACC
>DATIEU010000300.1:0-5049 GCA_035455565.1 Steroidobacteraceae bacterium
AGGCCGCGGTCCGTTCGATCGTGCCGTTGTCCGATGTCGAACTGGTGTTCAACGGCAGCGTGCTCAAGCGGTTCAAGCCGGACCGCACCGGGCGCGTGGTCGATTTCGAAGGCACGGTGACGATTCCCGGCAGCGGCTGGCTGTTGCTTCGCGCGAGCAACAGCGTGCCGCAAACCCTGGTGCAGGACGTGTATCCCTATGGGACGACCAATCCTGTGTGGATCGACGCCGGAACGCCGCCGCCGGCGGCGCCGGATATGGCCCGCTATTTCATGCGCTGGATCGATCGCGTCATCGAAGCCGCGAGCGCCCGCACGGACTACAACACTGCGCGCGAACGCGAGCTGACGTTGCAATACCTGCGCGATGGTCGTGCAGTGTACGAGGCACGGACCAATGCGAACTGACTGGCGCCTGGTCCCGTGGCTCGGCCTCGCACTCGCCGCGTCGAACGCCCTCGCGGACAGGCGTCCCCTCACCATCGATGACCTGCACCGCTTGCAGGACGTGAGCGAGCCTGCGTTCGCCCCCCGCGGCGACGCCGTCATCTACACCGTGACCACGCACAATCTCGACAGCGACACGCAGGTGAGTGACTTATGGCGCGTGGACTGGCGCGGCGGCGCGCCGGTGCAGCTCACGCGGACGCCATTCGCCAGCGAATGGCAGCCGCAATGGCGCGCCGATGGCCAGGCAATCGCATTCCTGTCGGATCGCGGCAAGGAAGAGACGACACAGGTGTGGCTGCTGCCGGCGGACGGCGGAGAAGCGCGGCAGCTCACTCACGTGAAGTCCGGAATCGAAGATTTTGTGTGGTCGCCGGACGGCAAGCGGTTGGCGTTCATCGCCAACGATGACAAGCCCGAGACGCCGAAGGATTCGCGCGGCAAGGAAAAGCCCAAGCTCCCGATCGTCACGACGCGCTTCCAGTTCAAGCAAGACGAACGCGACTACCTCACGTCCGCCCGGCAGCATCTTTACCTGTTCGAGATCGACTCGGGCAAGGTGACCTTGCTCACGCCTGGCGAACACGACGAATGGCTGCCGGCCTGGTCGCCGGATGGCAAGCACATCGCCTTCGTCAGCAAGCGACTCGGCGATCCCGATCGCAATCTCAACTTCGACGTCTTCGTCATGGCACCGACGGCAGGCGCCGCGGTGCGCCGCGTGAGCGCCTTCGAGGGCTCCGATGCCGATCCCACCTGGGAATCGCGGCCGCAGTGGTCGCCGGACAGCCGCAAGATCGTGTGGCTCACGAGCGGCGAGGACAAGTGGATCTACTATGCGCCGTGGCAACTCACCGTCGCGGATCTTGCGACGGGCAAGCTCACGGAACCGGCGCGCATCGATCGCTGCTTCACCAAGCCGCGCTGGTCCGCCGACGGCAAGCACATCCTCGCGCTGATCGAGGAGAACCGTACGACCTGGCTCGCCCGCATCAATCCGGCAACCGATGAGGTTCAGTACCTGACACAGGGCAACCGATTCGCGGCTGATTTCGCCGCAGGCTCCTACGGTCGGCTGGTGGTACTCGACGGCGACGACACGACACCCCACGAGCTTTATGCCCTTACCCCAACGTCACGACGCACGCTCACGCGACACAACGCATTCCTCGATGCGGTCGATCTGAGGTCCGCCGAGGACATCAGTTTCAAGAGCGGGGACGCACGCATCGACGGCTTCGCCATGAAACCGGCCGGGTTCCGTGCCGGCGAGCGCTATCCGGCAATTGTTCGCGTGCACGGCGGACCGGTGTACCAGTTCTCGCACGAGTTCCTGTTCGAGTGGCAGTTCTACAGCGCCAACGGCTATGGCGTGATCGCCGTGAATCCCCGTGGCTCCTCGGGACGCGGCTTCGATTTCTCGCGGGCGATCTATGCCAACTGGGGCGATGTCGACGTCGAGGATGTGCTCGCCGGCATCGACTACGTCGTGGCGCAGGGCTGGGTCGACGCGGGGCGCATCGGCGTCGGCGGCCGCAGCTACGGCTCGATCCTCACCAACTACCTCATCGCGAGCGATACCCGGTTCAAGGCGGCGGTGAGCGGTGCCGGCTCATCGAATGGGCTCGCGATGTATGGGCACGACATGTACATCCGCGAGTACGAGCTCGAGCTCGGCACGCCGTGGAAGAACTTCGACACCTACGTGCGCGTGAGTTACCCGTTTCTGCATGCGGACCGCATCAGGACGCCGACACAGTTCTACTGTGCGATGCAGGACTTCAACGTGCCGTGTCTCGGCTCGGAGCAGATGTACCAGGCGCTGCAGTCACTCGGCGTGCCGGCCGAACTGGTGCTCTATCCCGGCGAGCATCACGCGATGGCCGTGCCGAGCTATCTGCGTGATCGCGTGCAGCGGAGCGTCGTCTGGTACGACCGCTATCTCAAGCGTCCGTGAGCGCTCAGCGTTTCTCCAGGCGGTTGTACTGCTTGAGCACCGCGCGCAGCTGATCGTGCGGGATCGCGAGCACCGAGTGGCCGTCCTGGCCGCGCATGTCGCGCGCCGCGACCAGGGCGTTGACGATGGCTTCTTCGGTGCCTTCGACGGTCGCGCGGAACAGGTCGTCGAGCAGACTCTCACCCAGATAGGTCGCCGTATTCAGCGTGCTCGATTGCGCGGCGCCGGCGTTCGCGGTGGAGAAGGCGAGGAACAGGTCGCCGGAACCGTTGCCCGCGTAACTGCCGTTGCGCGCCAGGCCCAGGGCGGCGCGGCGCGCGATGCGCTTGAGTTGCTGCGACAGGAGCGGCGCGTCCGTCGCCACGACGATGATGATCGAGCCCACTTCCCCAGGACTCTTTTCTCGGGGAAGGGTGGCGAGCGTTTCGTCCGTGTACACACGGTGCTGGCGCAGATGCTGGCCGACGGGAACACCCGCAATACGCAACGTATCGCGGATCCCGTAGTTGGCCTGCACCAGGACGCCGACCGTGTAGAGCTGGCCCTCGATCTTTACCTGTCGCGACGACGTGCCGATCCCGCCTTTGAATTCGTGGCAGATCATTCCGGTGCCGCCGCCCACGTTGCCTTCCGCGACCGCGCTGCCGCGCGCGCTTTCGATAGCTGCTTGCGCGTGCTCCGGTCGCACGTGAAAGCCGTTGACGTCGTTGAGGTAGCCATCCCAGGTCTCGGCGACCACGGGAAGCGACCACCAGTAACCGTCGACATCGGCATGGCCCGCGCGAACTCGCCAGGCAATCACCGCATCCCGCACCACGCCGACGCTGTGCGTGTTGGTGAGCATCACCGGCCCGTCGAGCAGTCCCGACTCCTCGATCCAGTGCGCGCCCGTCATCTCGCCATTGCCATTCAGGGAGAACCAGCCGGCGAACACCTTCTTGTCCAGGCTGTCACGCCCACGCGGCAACACCGCGGTCACACCGGTGCGTACCTGGTGCTTGGGATCGTCGGACTCGATGAGCGTTACATGACCGATGGCGACACCCCCGACATCCGTGATCGCATTCAGCGGCCCCGGTTGCCCGTCGAAGGGAATGCCGAGATCGCGCGCGCGCGGCGTGGCGGCGCTGGCGGTTTCGATTGCAACGAGCAGAAGGGCTGTCAGTACATTGTTCTTCACAGGTAGAGGGTATTGACGCAGCTTATCGTGGAACCGGGGTGGCGGAGCTCGAGGCGCCCGCCAGTTGTCGACGCATCAAGAAGTAAATCGGCACGCCGGCGAGGCCGAGCGCGAGAGCCCAGAGGAACGGCACCCAACCGACCCCCAGGAACGCGAACACCGCGAAGGCGACGCCGCCGACCCCGGCGAACCAGAGCGTGGGCGAGAGGCCTTTCGCATCGCGCGATAGCGTGTAGAAAAGCGCGAGCGAGCAGCAGACGTACAGCGGCAGGTTCGCCGCGGAGACGATCAGCGACAGCTTGGTGAACGCGCCGACGAGTGAGGCGCTGTAGTTCATGACGCCGACAAAGGTCGCGAGTACGCCGGTCAGGAGCAGGGACGCCCAAGGCGCATTGAATCGGTTGCTTTCCCCGAGGATGCGGGGCAACAGCCGGTGCGAGGCGAGCGTCCGCGTCAGCTCGCCGGACAGCAGTGTCCAGCCGTTCAGGCAGCCGAGTCCGCTGATCACGATGAAGAGCGAGATCCAACGGCCATTGCCGGCGCCCAGCAAGTGGTCGGTGATCGTGACGAATGGTGCGTCGGACGCTGCGAGGGTCGCCTGCGGCACCACCAGCATGCCGATCGCGATGACGGGGACGTACAAGGCGGCCACCACCAGCGTGCCAATGAGCGTCGCCCGCGGGATCGTCTTTTCCGGATCCCTCACGCGGCCGGCGGCGACGGCGGCCGACTCGAAGCCGAGCATCACGTAGAGCGCGACGGCCGCCGCGCCCATCGAGGCATGCAGCGTTAGGGGCGTTGTCGGCACGTTCGGCGCATAGGTCCCTGGGCTCGCCAGGATTGAGGCGGCGCCGACGACCAGCACGAGCGCGAGCGGGACGACCTTGAGGAGAGAGGTCACGACCTGCACGCGCCCGCCGCTACGGACGCCGAGCAGGTTCACGCCAACGAAGGCCCACATGAAGGCGACGGCGAGTACCGCTGGCGGGATGTCCTTCGCGGCGGGAAAGACCGATACGAAATATCCCACCACGCCGATGGCGAGCACCGCATTCGTGACCCAAACAGAGATCCAGTAACACCACAGCGCGGCAAACGCGACAACTTCGCCGAGCGATTCACGCACATAGCCGAAGGGCCCGTCCGCCTGGGGGAGCTTCCGCGCGAGCGCCGCGAAGGTGAACGCGAGGCAGACGCAGCCGAGGATGACCACGGCCCAGCCGGTCAGCGCGTTGAGACCGAAGGGTGCGAGCGCGGCCGGCTGCATGAAGATTCCCATGCCGATGGTGTTGCCGACGACGAGAGCGGTCGCCATGCCGAGGCCGAGTTGCCGCGTGTTCAATGTGCGCCCCCCTGATTGACGTGCTCGCCTTCCTTGATCGCAGCGCGAATCGCGTCGTGCGGAATCATGCCCGTATTTGACCCTGTAGGCGAACTGCTTGGCATTATCGCCGCGCTCGCGGGCC
>DATIEU010000301.1:0-16193 GCA_035455565.1 Steroidobacteraceae bacterium
GCACCGTGCACGCCCTCGTCGATCGAGCCGCGCCACTCACTGGTCTCGTCACCGTACAGCAACGTCCAGCGCGCCTGCCAGCCGCCCGAGGCGCGACTGGCGCGCCCGACGAGGACCGCATCCGCACCGTGCTCGGCAGCCGTGGCACGCAAGCTCTCGGGCGAGCCGTTCCAGATGCCTGCGAAGCTCTGGCCGCTCGCGCCCCCCGGCCAGACGAGTGGAACGCCGCGCAACGTGGCACTGCGTTCCACTGCACGCTTGAGATCCGAATCGGATTGCGCCTCAACGATCGAGCGACGACCGCCGTCGTCGGTGGCGAGCCACACCAGCGTTGCCGGGCGCTCGTGTCCCCAGACCGGTTGCCCCGTTGCGGCGATCGAACGCTCCAGCCGCGCGCCGTCGAACCCCACGAAGAATTGATTGCTGCCGACGACGCGGAATTGCTGCACGTAGCGGCGCGCATCATCGATGAGTGGCGTCAATGCAGGTTCGTAGCCTGCGTTGCGCTGACCCGTGACCCGCACCAGCACCTGGCGCAGGGCTTCCTGCAACGCCGCGGCCTGCCCCGCTTCCGAGCGATCGGCGAGCGGCACTGTCGCTTCGAACAAGTGGGCTACGGTAGCGGCGTCCGCTTTCGCAGCCACACCGATCCACGACACGACCGCCAGAAACATGGCACCGGCGCCGCGCACGAACGCCTGGCGCACCAAAGCAGGGAACAGCATTCGTGTAAAATACCACAGGCTCCCCGGAGCGACCGTTCACCCAAATCCACGCAGCTGCGCTGCACCGGCGAAACATGACTTCCCGCGCCCCCATCACCTATCGCGATGCCGGTGTCGACATCGATGCGGGCGACGCGTTGGTCGAGCGCATCAAGCCGCACGTGAAGCGTACGCTGCGGCCGGAGGTCCTGGGCGGCCTCGGCGGCTTCGGCGCTCTGTTCGAAGTTCCGGTTGGACGCTTCCGCGAGCCCGTGCTGGTGTCGGGAACCGACGGCGTCGGCACGAAGCTGCGGCTGGCGATGGAGATCGACCAGCACGACACGATCGGTATCGACCTGGTCGCCATGTGCGCCAACGACATAGTCGTGCAGGGCGCCGAGCCACTCTTCTTTCTCGACTACTATGCGACCGGCCACCTCGATGTCGAGGTCGCAACGCGCGTCGTGAGCGGTATCGCCGAAGGCTGCATCCAGGCCGGAGCTGCCCTCATCGGTGGGGAAACGGCCGAGATGCCCGGCATGTATCACGGCGACGATTACGACCTGGCGGGATTTTGCGTCGGCATCGTCGAGAAGGAGCGCATCATCGACGGCGGCCGCACGCGTGCGGGCGACGCGATCATCGGGCTGCGATCCTCGGGTCCGCATTCCAACGGCTTCTCGCTCATTCGCAAATTGATCGCGGTAGCGAACGCCGGGCCGGACACTTTGCTCGAGGGCCGACGCCTGTACGAACGCCTGATGGCGCCCACGCGCATCTACGTCAAACCGATCCTGGCGCTGCTCGAGGCAGCGGAGGTGCGCGGCATCGCGCACATCACCGGTGGCGGCCTCCTCGAGAACATTCCTCGCGTCGTGCCCGATGGCCTCGAGGTCGTCCTGCGGCGCTCGGGCTGGCCTCGCGACCCGGTGTTCGAGTGGCTGCGGACCACCGGCAATATCCCGGCGACCGAGATGTACCGCACTTTCAATTGCGGCATCGGCATGACGATCTGCGTGCCACCGAAGCAAGTCGATGTCGCGCTCGAGCGCCTCAGTGCCGCCGGTGAGCAGGCGGCGCTGATCGGTGAGGTGCGCGCCGGCACGCGAGGCGTGGTCATCGAGGCATGACCGCCGCGCATGAGCCGTTGCCACTGGCCATTTTGATTTCCGGCCGCGGCAGCAACATGGTGGCCATCGCGACGGCGGCGCAGAGCGGCCGGCTGCCGGTCGGGATTGCCGCGGTGGTCAGTGATCAACCGGCTGCGGCCGGCCTCGCGCGTGCGCGCGAACTCGGGTTGCGCGCCGAGGTGCTCGAGCGCCGCCTTGGCGAAGATCGGGCGACCTACGATGCGCGCCTGGCCGCACTATTGCGTGACGCCGAGGTCGACCTCGTGGTGCTGGCGGGCTTCATGCGCATCCTGGGCGATGCTTTCGTGGAGGAATTCTCCGGTCGCCTCCTCAATATCCATCCGTCGTTACTGCCGAAGCATCGCGGCCTGCACACGCATGCGCGCGTGCTCGCCGCGGCAGAGCGCGAACACGGCTGCAGCGTGCATTTCGTGACGCGCGAGCTCGATGGCGGGCCCGTGGTCCTGCAGGCGCGCGTCCCGGTGCTGCCCGGAGACACCGAACAGACGCTTTCAGCGCGGGTTCAGGCTGAGGAACACAGGATCTATCCGCAGGTCATTGAATGGTATGCGTCCGGCCGCCTGACCTGGAAAGACGACATGCCGTGGATGGACAGCCGGCCACTCAGTGCTCCGATCGTGTACGACACGGGAAAGAACGAGGCGCCATGAGGATCCTGATCGCCCTATTGCTTTCGCTGAGCGCCGGTGCCGCAGCCGCTGCGACGTCAGCGAAAGCTTCATCGGCGCCGCAGCCCTACACCGCGAGCTACGCAGTGGTATGGCGCGGCTTCAATGCGGGCACCACCGAGCTCGACCTGGCGCGCGAGTCGGACGGCGCCTACGTCTATGCCTCGCGCGCCAATGCACGGGGCCTGTTTCGCGCAGTCTTCAACGAGGAAATCACGCAGACCAGCTGGCTGCAGTTGACGGCGCAAGGCGTGCGGCCGCTGCGTTACCGGGCCGATGACGGCACCAGCGATACGAAGCGCGATATCAGCCTGGACTTCGACTGGAGCGCGGGGCGCGCGCGCGGCACCGCCGAGGACAAGCCGGTCGATGTCGCGATCGACCCGGGCGTGCAGGATGCGATGTCGATCCAGCTCGCCCTGCTCATCGATCTGCTGCGCGGACAGAAGCCGCAAACGTATCGGCTCATCGACAAGGACAAGATCAAGGAATATGTCTATACGTACCAGGGAGAGGAGCGTCTCAAGACCGCGCTGGGCGAGGTGGACACCGTCATTTACACGAGCCAGCGCACCGGCTCCAAGCGCCTGACCCGCACCTGGTACGCCCCTTCTCTCGGCTACGTCGCGGTGCGTGGCGAACAGGTCAAAGACGGCAAGCGCGAGTGGGTAATGGACATTCGCACCCTCGACCGCGGCTGAAGGGTCAGGTCTTCGGGAGCGTTACGCCGCGCTGACCCTGGTACTTACCGCCGCGGTCCTTGTACGAGGTCTCGCAGACCTCGTCGGACTGCAGGAAGAGCATCTGCGCCACGCCCTCGTGGGCGTAGATCTTGGCGGGGAGCGGCGTGGAGTTGGAGAACTCGAGCGTCACGTGACCTTCCCACTCCGGCTCGAGCGGCGTCACGTTCACGATGATCCCGCAGCGCGCGAAGGTCGACTTCCCCAGGCAGATCGTCAGCACGTCGCGCGGAATGCGGAAATACTCCACCGTGCGCGCCAACGCGAAGGAGTTGGGCGGAATGATGCACACGTCCGCGGTGAGGTCGACGAAGCTCTTCTCGTCGAAGCGCTTGGGATCGACGATGGTCGAGTTGATATTGGTGAAGATCTTGAACTCGTTCGCGCAGCGCACGTCGTAGCCGTAGCTCGAAGTGCCGTACGAGACGATCTTCTGGCCGTTGCGCTCGCGTACCTGCCGGGGCTCGAACGGCTCGATCATCCCGTGTTCGAGCGCCATGCGGCGGATCCACTTGTCGGACTTGATGCTCATGTGTCCTCGACGGTGATCTTGGGGAAAAGACGGCTGTAATCGCGTGCACCCAGAGCGAGCCGTACGGCAGCGCGACGTGCGATGTCGCGGAATGCACGTGCGCGGGTGCTGTCCGGCTCCGCCACGACCGTCGGACGGCCGCCGTCCGCCTGCTCGCGGATGTGAATATCGAGCGGCAGCTCGCCGAGGAGCTCCACGCCGTACTGCTCGGCCATGCGGGCGCCGCCTCCCGCGCCAAAGATGTGCTCCTCGTGGCCGCAGTTCGAACAGACGTGCGTGCTCATGTTCTCCACGATGCCGAGCACCGGTACCGAAACCTTTTCGAACATCTTGAGCCCCTTGCGGGCATCGAGGAGCGCGATGTCCTGTGGCGTCGTGACTATGACCGCGCCGCTCACCGGCACCCGCTGCGACAACGTGAGCTGGATGTCCCCCGTACCGGGTGGCATGTCGATCACGAGGTAGTCGAGCTCGCCCCAGTTCGTATCGCCGAGCAATTGGTTGAGCGCCTGGGTGACCATCGGTCCACGCCAGGCCATCGGTTGCTCCTCATCGATCAGGAAGCCGATCGACATCACCTCGAGCCCGTGAGCACGCAGCGGCTCGAGCGACTTGCCGTCCCGTGTGACCGGCCGCTCACCACGCAGGCCCATCATCCGGGGCTGGCTCGGCCCGTAGATGTCAGCGTCCAGTAGTCCGACGCGCGCCCCCTGCACGGACCACGCGAGCGCGAGATTTGCGGCCACGGTCGACTTGCCCACTCCTCCCTTGCCCGAGGCCACCGCCACGATGTTGCGCACCGACTTGAGCGGTTGCACGCCACGCTGCACGGCATGCGCGGCGATCTCGCTCGTTACGCGCACTTCGAGCGACGCGCTTCCCAAAGGTGCAGCCGCCTGCTGGCGAAGAGCCGCGCTCAGCTCTTGCGCGTAATCCGCGGCTGGAAAGCCCAGCACGATCTCGACCTCGGCGCGGCCCGCGGCCAAGCGCAAACCGCGCACCGCACGCGCTTCCCCCAAGGTCTGATTGAGCCATGGGTCGCGGTAAGCCTCGAGGCACTCGCGCAGTGCAGCCTCGCGTTCAACAGTCATGGTGCGCAGGGTCGGACAAAAGGGGCGGCATTGTACCCGAACGGCTCGTCGCCATCGGCCCGACGCCGGCAACCTCTGGCGTCCTCCGCGCGTTCCTGCTCCGCAGGTCGGCCGGAAGAGCGCACTGGGTATCGAGGCCGGGAAAATACCTTGTGGCATAATCCGGCCGGCCTACCCAACCCGATGGCAGCATGAGTTTTCTGAGCAGCATGAAGGCCGAGCGCCTGATCGCCGACATCAAGGCGAGCGGCGACCCGGCCAGTCCCAACGCGAAGAAAGCCCTCGCTCGTCTTGCCGCCATGGGAACCGGGGCCATCGAGCCCATCCTGGAAGCCCTGTCCTCGGCAGATAAGAAGGAGACGCTCGCTTACGTTGAAGTGCTGACGACACTCATCGATCCAAAGACCTTCCCGCTGATCGCGGCCGGTCTGAGCGATGGCAACCCGCGTGCGGTGGCCGGTGTTGCCTGGGCGCTCGCCGGCAGCAAGAACTATCCGCCGTCTCTGCTGCTCGACCTGCTGAGCCACGACGGCATCTCGAAGCCCGCGGTGCTCGACATCATCAGCTCGCAGAAGGCGCGCTTCACGGTGCGCGAGCTCTTGACCGCGGCCTACAACCAGGAGCCCAGCGAAAAGGCGGCGCTCTTCCGCATCGTGGGCGAGATCGCCGACGAGAAATCGCTGGGCGATCTCATCAGCCGCGTCGAGGGCAAGGATCCGGTCGCGCGCGCCCACATCATCAACATCCTCGGCCGCTTCAATCACCCGACGGTCTCGCAGGCGCTGCAGAACCAGCTCAAGGACACCAACAAGCTCATCCGCCAGGCGGCGCTCGGCGCGCTGGCGCGTGTCGAAGGCCCGGTCAACATCGAGTTGATGTGCCAGTTGCTGCGCGATCCGGAGATCGACGTGCAGAACAAGGCCGTCGATGTGGTGATCAAGGCCAACCATCCCGACACCATGCGCTATCTCGTCGACGTGCTGAAGGACGAGAACGAATATGCGCGGCGCGCCGCGGTCGAGGTGCTCAACGTGATCGGCACGCCAAAGTCGGTCAAGCACCTGCTCCAGGCGATCAAGGACGACGACTGGTGGGTGCGCAGCCGCGCCGCGGACGCGCTCGGCAAGATCGGCGGGCCGAAGGTGGTGGAAGCCGTGCTCGCGCTGGTCAAGGACGAGGACGAGGAGATCCGGCGCGCGGCGATCGAGATCCTCAACCAGACCAAGGACGAGCGCGCGGTGAACCAGCTGATCGAGGCGACGCGCGACAAGGACTGGTGGGTGAGCGAGCGCGCGGTGGATGCGCTGGCCGAGATCGGCAGCAAGCGCGCGGTGCCGCGCCTTCTGGAGATGCTGCAGTCGGGCAACGCTCGCAGCGTTCCGGTGGTGCTGCGGGGGCTCGCCAAGCTCGGCGATCACAAGGTGATCGAGCCGGTGCTGCAGGCGCTCAATCGGCCGGAGAAGGAGATTCGCATCGAGGCGATCGGCGTGCTGGCCAAGCTCGCCGACGAGCGCCGCGTGGAGCACGTGCGCGTGCAGCTGCAGGCGCAGCAGGCGAACAACTCCGACATCGCGATCCAGCAGGCCGCAATCCAGGCGCTGCAGCAGCTCGACAACCGCTACACCAGCACGGGTATCGCGGTGAGCCAGAAGACGGCGGCCGTATCCGTCGAGCCTGCCAAGACGCTGCTGATGGACAAGCTCGAGCTCGAGCAGGTGGTAAAGAGCGCGGAAGCCGCGCAGGCGCAAAAGCTCGACATCGCTACGCTCAAGCCCGGCGATATTATCGAAGGGCGCTACAAGTTCATCGAGAAGATCGGCAAGGGCGCATTCGGCACGGTCTTGCTGATGGAGGACACGGTCGTCGACGAGCGCCTGATCCTGAAGTTCCTGAACCCCAACGTCGCGCAGGACGAAGAGATGATGAAGCGCTTCGTCCACGAGTTGCGCTACTCGCGCAAGATCACGCATCGCAACGTCATCCGCATCTACGACTTCCTCTACATCCGTGGCAATTACGCCATCTCGATGGAGTACTTCCCGTCGCACACGCTCGGCAGCGAGATCGTCAACGAGAAGCCCATGCCTTTGAAGCGCGCCATCCGCTTCGCGAGCGACATCTGCATCGGCATGACCGTGGCGCACCAGGTGGGCATCGTGCATCGCGACCTCAAGCCCGCCAACGTGCTGATCAACGAGGAGGGCCTCCTCAAGATCGTCGACTTCGGCGTGGCGGCCGCGCATCGCGAAGGCGACACGCAGCTCACCAAGACCGGCTACGTGATCGGCTCGCCCAAGTACATGGCGCCCGAGCAGATCCTCGGCAAGAAGGTCGACGAGACCGCGGACGTGTATAGCCTCGGCGTGATCATGTACGAGATGTTCACGGGCGTGCCGCCTTATCACCGGGGCGATCACATGTCGGTGATGTACCAGCACGTGCAGGGCAAGGCGCGCCCACCGCAGGAGATCAATCCCGCGCTGCCGCCGGGACTGAGCGAGCTCACGATGCGGGCGATGTCGGTCGACAAATCCAAGCGCTTTGCCAGCATGGACGCCATGCGGGTGGCGCTCGAGAAATTTCTGTGACCTGCCGCACAACGGCCAGCCACTAAACCTCCCCCAGCGATTGCTTCTTGGCGCTGCCAGCGACTACAGTGGCGCCCCGTATGCCGCCGCGTGTCGACTGAATGCCGCGCATCGACGCCTTTCTGAAGCTGGGCCTCGCGCAGGGTTGCTCCGACGTGCACCTCGCGGTCGGCGTCCCGCCCATGCTGCGCATGAACGGCGACCTGATGCCGATCAAGTTCCGCGACCTGGGCGAGAACGAACTCGAGTCCTACGTCACCGAGATCCTCACCAAGACGCAGGCCGAGCACTTCCAGAACGGACACGACATCGACTTCTCTTACGTGTCGGAGGACGGCGGCCGCTTTCGCGTCAACGTGTTCCGCAAGGAGACCGGCGTCGGCGCGACGTTCCGCTCCATCCCCAGCGAGATCCCGAGCATCGATCGGCTGAACCTGCCGCCGATCGTCAGGAAGCTCTGCGACTACCACCAGGGGATGATCCTGGTCACGGGCTCCACCGGAACCGGCAAGTCGACCACGCTCGCCTCGATGATCGATCTGCTCAATACCAATCGCCGTCTCAACATCATCAGCCTCGAGGACCCGATCGAGTTCGTCCACCGCAGCAAGAACAGCCAGGTGATCCAGCGCGAGCTCGGCACGCACCTGCCGACCTTCGCCGAAGGTGTGCGCGCGGCGATGCGCGAAGACCCCGACGTCATCCTGGTGGGCGAGTTGCGTGACGCCGAGACGATCTCGATGGCGATGACCGCGGCGGAGACCGGGCACCTGGTGCTCGGCACCCTGCATACCACCAGTGCGGTCAAGACGATCGACCGCATCATCGATGCGCTGCCGGTCGATGAGCGCGAGCAGACCAAGAGCTTCCTGGCGCAGAGCCTGATCGCGGTGATCACCCAGGTGCTGGTGAAGAGTGCCGACGGGCGCGGCCGCCGCGCGATCTGCGAAGTGATGGTCATGACCAAGGCGATCGCCAAGCTCATCATGACCGACCAGACGCACCAGGTCCCGAGCCAGCTGCAGACCGGGCGCGACTACGGGATGCAACTCATGGACATGGCTCTGCTGCAGGCTATCAAGGCCAAGGAAATCGACCCGGACGACGCTTTCGCCTATGCGACCGACAAGCGCCAGTTCCAGAATTTCGTGACCGACACCACGGTCCTGCCCAAGCTCGACATCGCCACGGGTTGACGACTTGCCACGCATCGACGAATTCCTGGCCGAGGTGCTCAACAAGAAGGGTTCCGACCTGCATTTCATCGCGGGCGACCCGCCGCGGGTCCGCCTCTACGGCGATCTGCTGACGCTGCGGCCCGAGCGACTCAAGGCGGACTTCGTGCGCGAGGCGCTCTACGAGATCATCCCGCGCAAGGCACTCGAGCGCTTCGAGGCGAAGGACGGGACGGACTTCGCCTACCACCTGCAGGGTGTGGCCCGCTTCCGCGTCAACATCATGCGCCAGCTGAACGGCATGGGCGCGGTGTTTCGCGTGATCCCCTCGCAGGCGCTCACGCTCGATCAGCTCAACTTGCCCGACTCGGTGCGCAATCTCTGCAAGGTGATCAGCGGCCTGATCCTGGTCACGGGAAAGACCGGCTCCGGCAAATCGACCACGCTCGCCGCGATGATCGACGACATCAACCAGCGCATCAAAGGACACATCCTCACGGTCGAGGATCCGATCGAGTTCGTGCATCAACGCAAGAGCTGTCTCATCAGCCAGCGCGAAATCGGCGTTCACAGCCCGACCTTCGCCTCGGCGCTGCTGTCGGCGTTGCGCGAGGACCCCGACGTGGTGCTGGTCGGCGAGTTGCGCGATCTCGAGACCATGAGCATCGCGGTCACCGCCGCCGAGATGGGCATCCTGGTGATGGGCACGCTGCACACCAACGGTGCCGCGGCCACCGTCGATCGCATGGTCAACGCGTTCCCCTCGGACAAGCAGTCACACGTGCGCACCATGTTGTCCACTTCGCTGCGCGGCGTGGTCTCCCAGCAGCTGCTGCAACGGGCCGACAAGCAGGGCCGCGTAGCCGCGCTCGAGATCCTCATCAACACGCCGGCGGTCTCCAACCTGATCCGCCAGGGCAAGCTCGACCAGCTCGAGAACACCATGCAGAGCGGCGCAGCGCACGGCATGCGCACCATGGACACCGCGATCCAGCAGCTGCTCGACCAGCGCGTCATCACGGGTGCCGAGGCTTACAAGAAAGGCATCAACAAGGCCAAGTTCGAGGCCCTCAAAGACGCGGGCTGAGCCGCAGCGCTCCGGCCAGCCGCGAGGCGCGGCGCATGCGATAATTCCGGCGGGGCCGATTCGGCCCGCCGTTCCGCGAGTCGACAGCTCCGTGCCCCGCAAGCTCTTCGTCACCAGCGCCCTGCCCTACGCCAACGGCTCCTTCCATATCGGCCACATCATGGAGTACATCCAGGCCGACATCTGGGTGCGTTTCCAGCGCATGCAGGGCCACGAGGTGCACTTCGTCTGTGCCGACGATGCGCACGGCGCGCCGATCATGCTCAAGGCGGAGGCCGAGGGGATCACGCCGCAGGAGTTGGTGGCGCGGGTCGCGGCCGAGCGGCCGAAGTACCTGCACGGCTTTCACCTGAGCTTCGACAACTGGCACTCGACCGATTCGCCGGAGAACGTCGAGCTGTCGCAGGATATTTACCGCCGGCTCACTGCCGCCGGTCTGATCTACCGCAAGCCCGTCGAGCAGTTCTACGATCCCGTCAAGGGGATGTTCCTCGCCGACCGCTACATCAAGGGCGAGTGCCCGAAGTGCCATTCGAAGGACCAGTACGGCGACGCGTGCGAGGTCTGCAGCTCGGTGTATGCGCCGACCGACCTCATCAATCCGTACTCGACGCTGACCGGTGCGACGCCGGTGCTCAAGACCTCGGAACATTACTTCTTCCGACTCTCGGATCCGAGGTGCGTCGCGTTTCTCAACGACTGGACCGCCACGCCCGGCCGCTTGCAGCCTCAGGTCCTCAACAAGGCGCGCGAATGGCTGGAAGGCAAGGGTGAACGGACGCTGGGCGACTGGGACATCTCGCGCGACGCGCCCTACTTCGGCATTCCGATCCCGGACGCGCCCGGGAAGTATTTCTATGTGTGGCTCGATGCGCCGATTGGCTATCTCGCGAGCCTCAAGAACTACTGCGCCAGGAAGGGCATGAGCTTCGCCGGCATGCTCACCGATCCGCGCACCGAACAGATCCACTTCATCGGCAAGGACATCATCTACTTTCACACGCTCTTCTGGCCCGCGATGCTCAAGTTCGCGGGCTCGCCCTACAAGGTGCCGGATCACGTCTACGTGCACGGCTTCATCGGCGTGTCGGGCGAGAAGATGTCGAAGTCGCGCGGCACCGGCTTGAGCCCGATGCGCTATCTCGACGTCGGTATGAATGCGGAGTGGCTCCGCTACTACATCGCGGCCAAGCTCAACGCCAACGTCGAGGATTTCGACTTCACGGCCGAGGACTTCGTCGCGCGCGTGAATTCGGACCTGATCGGCAAGTACATCAATATCGCGAGCCGGGCGGCGGGCTTCATCACCAAGCGCTTCGGCGGCAAGTTATTGCCGGTGGATCCATCCCGGCAGGTGGCGACCGCGAAGTGGAGCAGCCTCGCCATGGAAGCGGAGGACCGCATCCGCCGGAACTACGACGAACGCGAGTTCGGCAAGGTGGCACGCGAAGTGATGGAGCTGGCCGATCGCATGAACGAGGCCATCAACGAGGAACAGCCCTGGGTGCTGGCCAGGGATCCCGCGCAGGAACGGCGCTTGTGGGAGGTATGCTCCGATTGCATCGACGCGTTCCGGCGCCTGACGCTGTTTCTCGCGCCGATCCTGCCCGCCACCGCCGAGCGGGCGGCCGGCATGCTGGGCCTCGAGACGCCGCTCAGCTGGAATCAATTGCGCGAGGAGCCGCCCCTCGCGATCCAACCCTACGAGCATCTCATGCAGCGCGTGGATCCCAGGCAGATCGACGCGTTGTCCGACGTAGCGGAAGAGAACGTTAAGCCGCCGCCGCAGTCCTCTCCCCCGGCGGGCGAAGGAGCCAAAGTGACCATCGAGGATTTCAACAAGATCGACCTGCGCGTGGCGCGCATCGAACGCGCGGAGCTCGTCGACGGTGCCGATAAGCTCCTGAAGCTCACGCTCGACCTGGGTGGCGAGAAGCGCACGGTATTCGCCGGCATCCGCACCGCCTATGACCCCGCCAAGCTCGAGGGTCGCCTGACGGTCGTGGTCGCCAACCTCGAGCCGCGCAAAATGCGCTTCGGCATTTCCGAGGGCATGGTGCTGGCGGCGAGCGCCGAAGGCTCGGGTGTCTACCTCCTGGCTCCCGATGCCGGCGCGCAACCCGGCATGAAAGTGAAGTGACGCACGAGGACACGCGCGCACTGGTCGACGCGATCGATGCACTGCTGCCTCAGACGCAGTGCACGCGCTGCGGCTATGCCGGTTGCCGCCCTTACGCGGCGGCGATCGCGAGCGGCGAAGCGGACATCAATCAATGCCCGCCGGGCGGCGATGCCACCATCGGCGCCCTCGCCTCTCACCTCGGACGTGCCTATCAGCCGCTCAACCCGGCGAACGGCGTCGAAACGCCTCCCCGCGTGGCCGTGATCGACGAAGAGCGCTGCATCGGGTGCGCCAAGTGCCTGCCGGCTTGTCCGGTGGACGCCATCGTCGGCGCACATCGCTTCATGCACACCGTCGTGAGCGCGCAATGCAACGGCTGCGAGCTTTGCCTGCCACCGTGTCCCGTGGACTGTATCGAGATGCGGCCGCTCACCGATGCACGCGGCGAAGCGCTGCCCGTCAGCGACTTCGCTTTGCTACAGTCGCAAGCGGTCGAGCATCGGCGGCGCTACGTGGCGCACCTGTCACGGCTCGCCTCGCGACAGGCGGAGCGGCAGCGAACGCTCGCGGACAAGAAGCGACTGGCCGGGAGCCGTCCGAAAGGCGATGCAGCCTCATGACGCCGGCCAAGCGTCACGAGATCTTCGCCCGGTTGCAGGCGGCGAACCCCACGCCGCGCAGCGAGCTCGAGTACGGCACGCCCTTTCAGTTGCTGGTCGCGGTCATTCTCTCGGCGCAGGCGACCGACAAGGGCGTGAATCGCGCCACCGCCGCGCTGTTTCGCGATGCGCCCACCGCCTCCGCCATGCTCGCGCTCGGCGTCGAGGGCCTGTCGCGCTACATCCGCTCGATCGGCCTCTACAACAGCAAGGCGCGCAACATCGTCGAGACCTGCCGCATCCTGGTGGAGCGCCACGGCGGTGAAGTGCCACGCGAGCGCGAGGCGCTCGAATCGCTTCCCGGGGTCGGTCGCAAGACTGCGAATGTGGTACTCAACGTGGCGTTCGGCGAGCCCACGATCGCGGTCGACACACATATCTTTCGCGTCGCCAATCGACTCGGACTCGCGCCGGGCCGCACGCCGCTCGAAGTCGAGCAGCGACTGCTCGAAGTGGTCCCGGAAGCCTTCCGACAGCATGCGCATCATTGGCTCATACTGCACGGCCGCTACATCTGCACGGCGCGTGTGCCCGGCTGCCCGGAGTGCCCGCTCGTCGACTTGTGCGAGTATCGCGAGAAGACTCCGCCGCCCGGTGAAGAACGGAAGATAGTCGTACGTCGTGCGGCGAAACACGCCAGGCGCGGCCGCCCGCGCCGCGGTAAGTGAGCATGCCGATGTTTCACGCACAGAGCCGCCAGGAATTGCGCAGCGCCTATGTCGCGGCGTGGCGCAAGGCGCAGACGGGCGCGACGCTCACGCCGCTCGAGACACAAATCGCGCAGGTGATTGCCGAGCACCCGGAATATCAGGCGCTGCTGGAAGGTCCACCCGAAGTGCTGGACGCGCAGTTCCTGCCTGACTCCGGCGTCGACAATCCATTCCTGCACCTGGGACTGCACCTTGCGCTGCGCGAACAGGTCAGCACTGATCGCCCGTCCGGTATCGCGAGCATCCATGCCGCGCTCCGTGGGCGCTCTGGATCCGGGCATGCGGCCGAGCACCGCATGTTCGAGGCGCTGGCGCAGACGCTCTGGGAAGCGCAACGTTCCGGCCAACCGCCCGACGAGACGGCCTACCTCGAACGATTGCGACGCATGATCCCGGGCTAGTCCGGGCCTCGATTCAGCTGGTGCGACGCTCCGGTCGGCCCGCGAGGCGTCCGCTGCCATCGCCGCGACGCACCACCCCGACCACCACGCCTTCGATGATCAGCGACTCGCTCTTCAGGTCCACGCGGATCGGTTCGAAATCGCTGTTCTCGGGCAGCAACCAGACGATCGTGCCCTCCTGCCGATAGCGCTTGACGGTCACCTCGTTCTCGAGCCGCGCGACCACGATCTGCCGGTTGCGCACCTCCGGTGTGCGGTGCACGGCAACGAAGTCGCCATCGAGGATGCCGGCATCACGCATGCTCATACCGCTCACCTTGAGCAGGTAGTGCGGCCGCGGCTGGAACAATTCCGGATCGATCTGGTAACGGCCCTCGACATGCTCCTCGGCGAGGATCGGCCGACCCGCGGCGACGCGCCCCACGAGCGGCAGACCGAGTTGTTCGCGCAGCGTGTCCTTGAGCTGGATGCCGCGCGATGCGCCCGGAATCAGCTCGATGACACCCTTGCGTTGCAGTGCCCGCAAGTGCTCTTCGGCGGCATTGGCCGACTTGAAGCCGAGCTCACGCGCAATCTCGGCGCGTGTCGGGGGCATCCCCGATTCCAGGAGGTGCGACTGGATGAGACGCAGGATTTGTGTCTGGCGTGGTGTCAGGTCGGACATGGCAAACCGGCATGATGTGTAGACCTGTGATTATATACAGTTACCCGTCGCGAGCAAGTGGCGGTGAGTCCAGTAGCGGTTTCCGGGCGGGTGATGACACTCATCGAATGCGTCGTGCTCTGCATCGAGGACCGCAGCCACTCGCGATCGTGCAATGACCGGTGGTGCGTTCTCTCTACACATGAGCAGTCACGATTCGATCCATCGCAAGCATTCGCGCTGCTCTCGCGCCGCGCGTCATGACATCGAACACATCGACAACGCGCGTGCGCAGCAGCGCGGCTACGCGTTGTAAGCGTTGCTGTCAACCGCTGCACCAACCTGTCGCCTGCGAACGACATCTGCACCTTCGTCTATTGCATATGTCGCGCAAATCTGTTCATTTATGCGCCGTTCCGTTTCGGCTCGCGCGTGGGCAAACGGCCCGTGGTTTGAGCTGAAGTGTTGTACTTCGGGCTACCCGAGAATCTCAACGAAAAGGGGAATTTCCTATGAAGAGTGCATTGATGCTGAAGGCCTCCACGGCGCTTCTGTGTCTCGGTCTGATGTCCGCGTGTACGGACCTCAAGCCGATCCAGGCGCAGATCGACGAACTGAAGGCGCAGGTCTCGAAGGTGTCCTCTGACGCAGCTTCTGCGCGCGACTCGGCGAGCTCCGCCTCGAGCGCGGCCTCGGCAGCGCAGTCGGCGGCGAATGGTGCGCAGAGCACCGCGAATCAGGCGCTGTCGGCCGCACAGGCCAGCCAGTCGTGCTGCGACGCGACCAACGAGAAAATCGATCGCATGTTCAAGAAGTCGATGTCGAAGTAAGTCGACTCTTCAAAGAATCGGGCGCCGCGAATCACTCGCGGCGCTTTTTTTTTGCGCGCCGCTATTGCAGATCGGGATCGGCGAACGCCGTGACCTGCGGCAGCGACACCGCAACCGGCATGCCGCGCGCGTCGGCAAGGACGCGTTCTGCGAGTGGCCAATTGATACGCACCGCCCGTTCCTGCGTGGCCGCCACCAGCAGGCGCGTGAGCTCGGTGAGACCGATCGGCTTCGCGGCACTCTTCTCGAGCGGTGGATGCACTTCGAGATAAAGCACCTCGCCCATCCATCCGGTTTTCACCGGCTGATTGATGATGCGCACCGGGGTGCCGACATCGACCATGCGAAACAGCGACTCGATGTCCTCGGGGTACATGCGGATGCAGCCATGCGTGATCTGCATGCCCACCCCGACGGGCTTGTTGGTGCCGTGAATCAGGTACGCACCGCCGGGAATCCCTAAGCGCATGGCGTAGTCACCGAGCGGATTGTCCGGTCCGGGAGGCACCGCCGCAGGGATCGGAGCCCCATCCTTCGCGTGCTGCGCGCGAATCGATTCCGGTGGAAACCAGGTGGGCTTGCGCTGCTTGGCGACGATCTTGGTGACGCCGAGCGGCGTCTCCCAGTCCATCTGCCCGACGCTGATCGGGTGCGAAATCACCTGCGGCGCCTGGCCTGCTGCTGCTTTCGGAAAGTAATAGAGACGATGCTCGGGCAGATTGATGGTCAGACCTTCGTGCGGCACCGGCGGCAGGATGTGGCGCGTCGGCAATGCGATCTCGCGGCCCTCACCCGGCAGCCATGGATCGGCGCCGGGGTTTGCGCTCAGAATTTCTTCGTAGCCGAGACCGTTGCGCCGCGCGATGTCGGGCATCGTGTCCTCGTACGCCGAAACGGTGCTCGCCTCCTCCCCGATCAGGTCCATCCCCGGGGGCGGGATCAGATAGATGTCCGCGCGCGCGGGCGTGTGTGCCAGGAGCAGAGTGCAGAGACAAAGAATCGGGCTGGAACGGGTCATTCGGGCCCTATTCTAGGAGTTTGCCGCCCCGCGATAACAGTGTTCGCAGGGACAGGGGGTCCGATGACGTCGGG
>DATIEU010000302.1:0-21373 GCA_035455565.1 Steroidobacteraceae bacterium
TCGCCCAGCACAAGGACAAGTCCGAGAGCGATGTGCTCGAGCTCATCGCGAGCACCTATGGGGCACCGGAGGAAGTGGCGGACGCCTACCGCACCACGGAAGCGACCGTGCGCGCGGCGCTCGCGCCGCCGCCGCGGCCCAGGCCGCAGAGCGCCCTCGGGCGTTTCTTTGCCGTCTTCGGCGACAGCCGCGCCTACACCTCGCTCTTCTTCATGCTGCTGTCCCTCGCGACCGGCATCATCTACTTCACGGTGATCGTCACGGGAATCTCGATGTCCGCGGGACTCCTGATCCTGATTATCGGCATCCCGTTCTTCCTGCTGTTCCTCGGCCTGGTGCGCGTGCTGGCGCTGGCGGAGGGCCGCCTGGTCGAAGCGCTCACCGGCACGCGCATGCCGCGCCGTCCCGCGAGTGCGCGCAGCGACTCGCCCTGGTACCAGCGCATCGTCGAGATGGTCCGCGACCGTTACACCTGGACCGCGATGTTCTACATGCTGCTGCAACTGCCGCTCGGCATCATCTATTTCACGATTGCGGTTTCCGGTCTGGCGCTCGGCCTGGGACTCATCTTTGGTCCGGTCGCTGAGCTCTTCGACCGGCCCGGTGGCGTGGACATAGGCATGAGCCCTGACTTGCCGCTGCTGGTGCTGCCGTTTGTGGTCGCATTCGGGATCCTCATGCTGACGCTCCTGATGCATCTCGCCAAGGCGATTGGCATGATGCACGGACATCTCGCCAAGACGCTGCTGGTGCGTTCCACGGGATGAACGAGTAACGAATTGAAAGGCATGATCGCGGCAGCCGCGGGCGGTACAGCACTCGCACTCATCGCAGCACTCTACGTCTGGCCGCGGCCCGCGGCCCGCAGCGTGCTGGACATCAATGCGCCGCCAGCGGCGAGCGAACCGGCCCCGGCTGACCCCGCGACCGCGAGCTGCCTGCCCTCCGGTGACGGTTTCCTGCGCGCGCGCCTCGACGGCGCCCTGCAACTGCGTCTCGACTGGAGCAATGACGGCCTGCAATGCGAAGGGATGCCACGCCCTGAGGGCAAGGGCATCCGCATGAGCTTCAGCCGCACGCTCGACGCGGACGGCCGGCGGCTGCTGATCGTGTTCGGCATTGGCGGCTTGAGCGAAAGCAGTTCCGGGCGCGCCCTGCCCGCCAACCTCACCATCGTCGAGGAAGGCGGCAAGCAGGTCTTCGGCACGCTGGGCGACGACAAGTGCGTGGTCGATAACATCAGCCAGCAATTGATCACGCCGTGGCGGCGCGAAGCGCGCGTCTATCGCGTGAGCGGCCGTGGCTTCTGCATGCAGCCGGCGCGCGCCGTCGGCGGCGACGCGGGCGTGCTGATGAGCAGTTTCGATTTCGCTGGCCAGGTGCGCTACGAAGACTTGCCCGCCATGGCGCCGACGGAGCATGCACCGTGAATACGGGGATGCAGCCGATGCGCGCTGTGCTGCTGGCGACCGCCCTCGCCGCCTCCGCGGGCGTCGGGCTCGCGCAGACCGAAGCGGATCTCGAGCCGCTCGATGCGTTTCCGCAGTCGGGCCTCGGCATCGAAACCGGCGGCAAGGAACTCAAGTTCGACGTGTGGATCGCGGACACCACGCCGCGCCGCGTCCAGGGCCTCATGTTCGTGAAGTCGCTCGCCCCGATGCGCGGCATGCTGTTCGTGTATCCGCAGCCGCGCGTGGTATCGATGTGGATGAAGAACACGCTGATCCCGCTCGACATGCTGTTCGTGGCCGGCGATGGACGCATCATCCGCATCGCGCAACGCACGCAGCCGCACTCGCTCGAGCAGATCACGTCGATGGGACCGGTGGTCGCCGTGATCGAGATCGCCGGGGGCGAGGCCGCCCGCCTCGGCATCGCGACCGGGGCCCGCGTGCGCCACGCGGCGCTGAAGAACGCGCAGCCCTAGTCCTTTCAGCCAATACCCGGGCCGCCGCTCCCGGGGTTATTATTCGAGCGCACTCGCAGGGATGTGCGGGCAAGAACGGATCAATAAGCGCTCGCCGGATCGAATCACAGAAGGGAGCCAAAACGTCATGAAGCGTTTTCTCGGAGCAGTATTCCTGGCTTGTGTCGTGCTCTCCTCGCACGATGCTCGCGCCGCCGAGCGCGATGGCGCCTGGTACATCACGCCGGGCGTGTACGGGCTGTGGACCGACGATCAGCGCAACGCCGACGATGATTACGGCGCGAGCCTCGCAATCGGCAAGGCGATCAGCGAGCGCTGGAATCTCGAGCTCGACGGCCGACGCAGCGAGCATGAAGGGTTGGCGGGGAACGACCTGGTGCTCAATGGCGCCGGGCTGAACGCGCTCCTGGTGTTCTATCGCGACTCGCGTATCTCGCCGTTCCTGCTGCTCGGTGGCGGCTGGCAGGAAAACAATTTCGAGATCTCCGCCAACCAATCGGATGCGTACGCTGACACGGGCGTCGGCATCTTCTTCAACCTGAGCCGCTCGAGCGATTGCAGCCGCGGCTTCGCGCTGCGCGGCGACCTGCGCGCGCGGCACGACTTTGCCGGACCCGGCAACGATCGCCTGGTCGATTACATCGCAGGTCTCGGCCTGCACTTCTACTGGGGCGGCAATCCCTGCGTGACGGAACCCGAGCCCGAGCCTGCCGCGGTCGTACCGCCGCCACCGCCACCGGCGCCCGCAGACAGCGATGGCGACGGCGTCACGGATGACACGGACCGCTGTCCAGGCACCGCGGCGGGCGCGCCGGTCGATGCGACCGGTTGCGAGCTCGACGGCGACGGCGATGGCGTCGTCGATCGTCTCGACAAGTGCCCGAAGACGCCCAAGGGCGACAAGGTGGATGCCAATGGCTGCAGCCTGACGCTCAGACTCGAAGTGCAGTTCGACAACAACTCCGCCACGTTGCGGCCGGAGTCGCTGAGTTATCTCGACCAGGTGGCGGCGCGCTTGAATGAGCTGCCATCCGTGACGGGTGTGATCGAGGGGCACACCGACTCGAACGGTTCCGCTGAGTACAACCAGGACCTCTCCGAACGGCGCGCGAAGACAGTTCGCGAATACCTGGTGAGCAAGGGCGTCGCGTCCTCGCGGCTCACCGCACAAGGTCTGGGTGAAACGCAGCCCGTCGCCGACAACACGACCGCGGAAGGCCGCGCGCAAAACCGTCGCGTGGTCCTGCGGCGGACCGATCAGCAGTAACCAGTTCCTGAAGCCCCCTTCGCTCGAAATTGCCCGCCGACGCTCCCAGTGAGCGCCGGCGGGCCTTCTTGCTGCACTGCGTTCGGGCACCGGAAACGCCACCGCCAGTGGTGATCCTTGCAGGTCCACCGCCCCTGTCCGTGACCCGCGACGCCAACCGTTCCGTAGCAAATATCAGACGTTAACCACGAAAAACCTTGTAGTTTCGTCGTTGCACCACCCTCTCGTGGCATTCACGCAACATTGATGGGCGCCAACGACCACGAACTCTGCCCCAGCAAATACAGTACGGACAGCGTGTGTGCAGCGATAAAAGGCCCTCGCGTAGGGACGAACCAACGTTGAGGTCGGGGTCGCCGGAACAGCTTTTCTTCGCTGGATGCTGAGTGTATGCTTTTGACCACGCTTGAACCGGCGAGCGCGTGTGGGTCCCGCCCCTCGCGCTCGTTTTGTTACAAGACGGGTACCCATAAGGGAAGCGAAGAAAATTACTTTTGATCAAGACCTCTTGCAGGAGGACCCATCAATGACGACCAACAGCACGATCCGCAATGCGGTTCGTCTGGCGCTGGCGAGTAGTGCAGCGGCAACCGCGATGTATGGCGTCGCGGCTGTCGCGCAAGACGCGGCACCGCAAGACGACGCAGCGGACGTCGGAACGATCGTGGTCACGGGTTCGCGCATCAAATCGGCGAATCTCGAAGCCACCACACCGGTGACGCAAGTCACCTCCGAAGACGTAGTGACACAAGGTGTCACCCGTATCGAAGACCTCGTGAACCAGTTGCCGCAGGCTTTCGCGGCGCAGAACGTCACCGTCGCGAACGGCTCGACCGGCACTGCGACCCTCGATCTGCGCGGCCTCGATTCACCCCGCACCCTGGTGCTCATCGACGGCCGGCGCATGCCGTACGGCGGCGTCACCAACTCGGCTGCCGACATCAACCAGATCCCGGCCTCCATGGTCGAGCGCGTCGACATCCTGACGGGTGGCGCCTCGGCGGTGTACGGCTCGGACGCGGTGGCGGGCGTAGTCAACTTCATCATGAAGAAGGACTTCGAAGGCGCCCAGCTTTCGGGTCAGTACAACTTCTACTGGCACGAAAATGACTTCGGCGGCCCCGGTGCGGTCCCGCTGCGCGACACGATCGAAACGCGCGCTGCAACCAACCCGGCCCAGTTCGCCCTGCCCGATGACACCGAGATGGACGGCGAGGGCTACGAAGCCAGCATGATGCTCGGCATCAACAGTGGTGATGGCCGTGGCAACCTGACCGGCTACTTCACCGTATTCGACAGCGATCAGGTGCTGCAGCGTGACCGCGACTATTCCGCGTGCTCGCTGGCGGCGAACCCGACCGTGTCGTTCGCTTGCGGTGGCTCGGGCACGAGCGCCGGTGGTTCATTTACGAACTTCACGACGTACAACCTGACGGCCCAGGACGCCAACAACATGCGTCCCTTCGTCGCCGCCACGGACCAGTACAACTTCGGACCGCTGAACCATTACCAGCGGCCGGAGCGCCGCTACAGCCTGGGCGCGATGGGCCACTACGAGTTCAATGAGAAGGCCGACGCCTATACGCAGTTGATGTTTACGGACTACCGCTCGATCGCGCAGATCGCGCCGGGCGGCAACTTCTTCAACACCAGCACCATCAACTGCGACAACCCGATGATCCCGGCGGGTGCCCTGCCAACCATCGGCTGCACACCGGCACTGATTGCGTCGGGCGGTTCGGTGGTGATGTACATCGGTCGGCGCAACGTTGAAGGCGGCGGACGCCAGGAGGGCTTCAAGAACCAGTCGTTCCGTGCCGTCGGCGGTCTGCGTGGCGCGATCAACGACGCGTGGAGCTATGACGTCAGCGGCCAATTCTCCAGCACCAGCGCCAACGAGTCGGCCAACAACTACTTCGTGATCGACCGTCTGGTGCGCGCACTCGACGTCATCACCGACCCGATGACCGGGCAGCCGGCGTGCCGTTCCGCCGTGAGCGGTGCGGATCCGAATTGCGTTCCCTGGAATCCGTTCGTGCCGGGTGGCGTGACCCCAGAGTCGCTCACCTACCTGCAGGCCCCTGGCGTGCAGCAGGGTACGATCGATCAGGAAATCTACAACGCCGTGGTTTCCGGCGATCTCGGCGTCTATGGCATGAAGCTGCCGTGGGCGAGCGACGGGATCCAGCTGGTCGTGGGCACCGAATACCGTCGTGACTCGCTCACGAACACGACGGACGGCAACCTGTCGGGCTTCCAGCTCGCGGGCACCGGCGGTCCGACGATCGGCATCGACGGAGCCGTCAAGGTGAACGAGTACTTCATGGAAGGCCGCATTCCGATCGCACAGGATCGGACCGGGCTGCAGAGCCTGTCGGTCGACGTGGCGTATCGCTTCTCCGATTACGGCGATGTGGATACGGATACGTACAAGGGCGGTCTCGAGTGGGCACCGACGGAGAGCATCCGCTTCCGCGGCAGCTACCAGCGCGCGGTCCGCGCGGCCAACATCGTGGAGCTCTTCACCGCCCAGGGCTTCAACCTGTTCGACATGAACGGTGATCCTTGCGGTATCGGTGCGCCGAGCCCGGATGCGAGCCAGGCCGAGTGTATCGCCTCGGGCGTTCCCGCCGCCTTCTATGACGGCGTGAACGACGCGGTCGAGCGCGGTGCTCTCGACAGCCCGGCAGGCCAGTACAACTTCCTGCAGGGCGGCAACACGCAGCTCCAGCCGGAAGAGTCCGACACGGTGTCGGCCGGCATCATCCTGACGCCGAGCTTCGCACCGGGGCTCAGCGTGACGGTGGACTGGTTCAACATCTCGATCGACGACACGATCTCGACGTTCGATTCGAACAACACGCTGACCGCCTGTTACCAGACGAACGATGCGGCGGCCTGCGGACGTATCAACCGCACGGCCAACGGCTCGTTATGGGTCGGCGTCGGGCACGTGGAGGACACCAACATCAACATCGGCACGCTCGAAACGACCGGCGTTGACGTGAACCTGGTGTATCGCGGCCTCGAGATCGGCAGCCTCGGCAGCCTGGGCTTCGACCTCACGGGCACCTTCGTGGAAGAGCTCGTCACCGAGCCGGGCCCGGGCATCGAACCGTACGACTGCGTCGGCAAGTACAGCGGCGCCTGCGAGACTCCGACACCGGAACTGCGCACCCGCTTCCGTACGAGCTGGATGACGCCGTGGGATTTCGACCTGACGATGACGTGGCGGCACCTTTCGGGCGTCACGGGCGTGACGGCAGATCCGAACGTGACGTTGGCGCCCAACCGCATTGACCGGTACCTGCCAGCTGAAGACTATTTCGACCTGGCAGCCAACTGGCAGGTGACGGAGCAGGCGAGTCTCATCCTGGGTATCAACAACATCCTGGATGACGACCCGTCGATCTCGGCCAGCGTCGGCACCACCGGCAACGGCAACACCTTCCCGCAGACGTACGACTCCATGGGTCGCTACGTGTTCCTGCGGGCGACGATCGACTTCTAATAAAGATCGAAACGGACTGTTGAAGTCTGACTGGCGGCGGTCCCTCGGGGCCGCCGCTTTTTTTTGGGCGCCCGCGTAGACTGCCGCACTCACTATGGCGGATGTTCGACCGAATCCGATCGGCAGCGAGCTCTGGGCGCAAATGCCGGTCTCGCCCGATGCCTACCCGCAGCAGCTCGAACTGGCGCGCGGGCTGGTTCTCGTCGTGCGACTCGATGCGAGCGCCTACCGTGCGGCGAGTTTTCTCGACGACCGGATTCTGGGGCCCACCACTCAAGGCGCGTGGATGTCCGTAGCGCGCACGAGCGAAGCCTCCCAACGCGCCGCCGGGCTGCGCCCGTTGCACTTCATCTTTCACACCGGGCACGTCGGTTCCACATTGCTGAGCCGCCTGCTCGACGAAACCGGCCTGGTGTTGTCATTGCGCGAACCGCTGCCGCTCAGGACCCTCGCGGACGCGTACGACGTGCTCGGCCGCCCGGAATCGCTCCTGGACCCGACACAGTTCGCGGGCCTGCTCGGCACGTTCCTGCGCCTCTGGGCGCGTGGTTACGACTGGACTCGAGCGGTGGTCGTCAAAGCGACCAGCAGTGCCGGCCGCGCGACGGTCCCGGTACTCGAGACTTCTCCGCAGTCACGCGCGATCTATCTCAACCTGGGCGCGGAGTCCTACCTCGCAACCCTCCTGGCAGGCGAAAACTCCCCCCAGGACCTGCGCGGACACGGCCCGGGCCGCATGAAGCGCCTGCAGGCGTTCTGCAGCGCGCCGCCGCGTCCGTTGCACGAGCTGTCGATCGGCGAGCTCGCCGCCCTGGGTTGGCTCGTCGAGACCCATTCGCAGCGGACGGCTCTGGGCCATTTCCCCGAGCGTGTGCAGGGAATCGATTTCGATGCCTTCCTCGGAGACGTCCGCGGCAGCCTGGAGCGCGTCGTTCAGCACTTCGGTCTGTCGCCGGACCCCGCGTTTCTCGCACGGATTGCGCAGAGCCCGGTCCTCGGCCGCTACTCGAAAGCCCCGGACCGACCCTTCACCCGCGAAGCCCGCGACGAGCTGTTGCGGCAATCCCGCCGCGATCATCGCGCGGAGATCGCGAAGGGCATGGCGTGGCTCGAGACTCTCGCCCGCTCTGACCCGGCCGTGGCGGCCGTCGTCGAATCCGGCCGGGGGCCGGCACAGCGGGCGTGACGGTCCCGGAGTCCGGGATGGAACCGACCTCACGCGCGCAGCAGCTCTCGGCCGCGCGGGCCGAGCTCCAGCGCGGACGATTTTCCGAGGCCGAGCGGCTCCTGCTGTCACTGCTCGATGCACACGGCGAAGACCGCGAGGTTCTGGAAATGCTCGCGGCCATCTACCTGCGCACAACCAAGCTCGAGCAGGCCGAGCACGTGTTCAGTCGCTTGGCCGCAGGCTGGGCCGATCGGGCCGAGTACGCGCTCGAGCTCGCCGCCCTGCTGGAGCGTCGTGGTGAGCGCGACCAGGCCGCACAATCCTATGCAGCCGCGATCGAACGCCAGCCCACGCTCGCCGTCGCACGTTTCAATCACGCCTGCTTCCTGCGCCGTGGCGGGCAACTCGAGGAGGCGCTCCGCGAGCACCAGCAGGCCCTCGATCTCGGCATCGCGCAGCCGGAGGAGGTCCTGAGCAACATGGCGGCGATCCACACGCAGCTGCGACGCGACGCTGTCGCGCGCGAGCTCCTGGAACGCGCTCTCGCCGCCAATCCAAAGTACCTCCCGGCGCTCTACAACCTCGGCCTCCTGCGCGAGGAGACGGGCGACCGCGACGGCGCCATCGCGCTCTTCGAGCGGATCCTGGGGCAGGATCCGTCCTATCACGATGCCCTGATTCGTATCGCGCACGCACGACGCGTCGGTCGTGCCGACGACCCGGTCGTCAAGAAGCTGAGGCGCGCCCTGCGACGCTCGCAGCTCGATCCGCTGACGCGCGAAGGGCTGCACATCGCGCTCGGCAAGGTGCTCGACGATGCCGGGGCGTACGACGAAGCCTTCGGCCAGTTCCAGCAGGGGAACCGTTGGGCTGCTGCGCGCGTGCCACCCTACGACCGGGCGGCGACCGAGCAGCGCACCGCAAAGATCCTGGAAACTTTCTCGGCGGAATGGCTCGCGCGCGCCGCACCGGTTTCCGAGCGGCGGCTGATCTTCATCACCGGGATGTTCCGGTCGGGCTCGACGCTCTTCGAGCAGGTGCTCGCATCGCACCCCGCCATCGTCGCGGGAGGCGAGATCGAGTATTTCGGCCCGCGGCTGGCGCGCCTGGGACTGTCGTTTCCAGAAGGGCTCGCGCGTCTCGGCGCCGACACCTGGCGCGCGCTCGGTACCGGTTACCTGGACTACCTCGATCGCACTTTTCCAACCGACCGGATCGTCACCGACAAGCGGCCGGATGCCTTCGCCCTGCTCCCACTCATTCGGGCCTTGTTCCCGAACGCGCGCTTCGTGCACACCGTGCGCGATCCGCTGGACACCTGCCTCTCGATCTTTTTCGAGCAGCTCGACAGCGGGGTGATCTACGCCACCGACCTCGAGAACGCGGCGCATTACTACAACCAGTACCGCCTGCTGATGACGCGCTGGAAGGTGCTGTTCGGCGCTGCGATTTTCGACGCGGTGTACGACGAGTTCGTCGTCGATCCGGAACCCACGACGCGCGCGTTGCTGCGCTTCCTCGACCTCGACTGGCACGCCGGCTGCCTGGAGTTCCAGCGTGTCGCCAACCGCGTGCGAACCGCGAGTGTCTCGCAGGTGCGCGAACCGCTCTATCGCAGGTCCTCGGGTCGCTGGCGTAACTACGAGCGCCATCTCGGCGCGCTGCGCCGAACCCTCGAGTAGGTCGAGTAGGTGCCGGGCCGCGGGTTCGCGGCTATCCGGCTAAAGATCCTGGTTTCTCATACTGCCGACGACGGATCGCCACGATAAGTTCGTCGCTTATCATCGACCTCAGAGGCAAGGATGGCCCGCCAGCCCCGCATTCATGTGCCCGGCGCGTTCTATCACGTAACGCTTCGAGGCAATCATCGCCAGGACATCTTCTTCGTCCCGGCCGACCGGGAACTTCTCGAGCGGATCACCGCCGACGTCATCGAACGCTTTCAGTCGCGCATACACGCCTATTGCTGGATGCGTAATCACGTGCACCTGCTCATCCAGGTGGGCGACCAACCGCTTGGCCGGCTGATCCTGCGAATCGCCAGTCGCTACGCCCGGAGAGTACAAGCCCGTTTGGAGACGACTGGGCACCTCTTCGAACGGCGGTATCACGGGCTCATGATCGATGCCGACGATTATCTGCTCGAGGTCTTGCGCTACATCCATCTCAATCCGGTGCGGGCCCACTTGGTCGAGAATCCCGCTGATTACAGCTGCTCGAGCCACCTCGACTACCTGGGTGCCCGGACATCTCCATGGATCACCACGGACTTTGCGCTCCGCATGTTCCACGCTGAGCGTGAGCGCGCGACGGCCGCGTATGCTCGGTTCATCAATGCCGCGCTTCATGAGCCCAGCGGCCTCGAGGAAATGCTACGTACCGAAACCGGCCCTGTGCTCGGCGGTGACGAGTTTGTGGAAAAGCTCCGGAATGACGGCTGGAAAGCAAGATCAGGCAAGAGCCTGGCTCGACTCATCGAGGAAGCGTGTCAGCAATTCGATGTCACTCCCCAGGCCCTTGGGTCCGCAAGCCGCCAACGTCGCGTTACTCGTGCCCGGGCGTGGATCGCTCACCAAGCCGTCAGCCTTCGCATCGCCTCGCTTGCACAGGTTGCACGAACGTTCGGCCGCGCCGAATCCAGCCTGCGTGAGAGCGTCAGGCACCACTTCGATCTGCCATAGTCTCGGGCGCAATACCCGCGAACCCGCGGCCCGGCACCGTCCTAGGTCTCGGACCACATCCGCATGAGGTTCTGCCGCACGACATCGAGGCGCACGCGGCTCTCGGGATGCATCGCGTTGCCCTCGAGGGCAGCGATCTCGTTGAGCTCGTAAACCTGCAGGCGCCGGTGGTGGTCGGCGATGCGGCTCTCGATGAAGGTAATCGACACCAGCCGCTGGCCCGAAGTCACCGGTACCACTTCGTGCAGCAACGTCGAGGGATAAACGATGGCCTCACCGGGCGCGCCCTTGAAGGCGAGCGTCTGGTTGCCCACGAGGAGGGCGAGCTCACCGCCTGCGTAGCTCGCCGGGTCGGAGATGAACACGGTGCACGACAGGTCCGAGCGCAGCGCGACCCGCGACAACTGGATGATGGCGGAATCGGCATGCGGCCCGTACTTCATCCCGGGCTCGTAGCGTGCGAGCAGCGGCGGAGCCACGCGCTTCGGCATCGCAAAGCTCACGAATTCGCGCGAACGCGCCAGGGCATTGGCGACGAGCTGCGAGGATTCGGCGTATTTCGGATCGCCGGTATCGGCCTGCAGGTTCTGCTTGCTCTCGTTCGCCGGGTTCGACACCTTGCCGTCGACGAAGCGCAGCTCGCGGCTCAATTCGGTGAGTCGGGCGTTTTCCGCCGCGCTCAGCAGGTTCTGGATCTTCAGGAACACGCGCCGCTCACTATATATGAGCCGGCGGGACCGTGCCCTTGAAGGCATCGGTCGCGGCGATCACCGCACGGATCGCGACGCGCTCGTCCTCCGAAAGCCGCGGGTTCCAGATGTCGCAGATGAAGATGATTCGTGTATGGTCGCTGTCGTTCCAGGCCTCGTGCTCGATGGTGTCGTCGAACACCCACCCTTCTCCGAGGCGCCACTCGCGCGTTTCGCCGCCAACCCGGAAGCGGCAACTTGCGGGCAGCACCAGCGGCAGGTGCACCACGAGCCGGAAATTGGCCACGCCGTTATGTGGCGGAATGTGAGTGTGCGGTTTCAGCACCGAAAAGATCGCCGTCGGCGAGCGCAGGTCCACCTGCGCCTGCGGGAGTTTGCGCACCGCCTCCATCGTCAACGGCGCACGGCGGCAACGCTCCTCGATGGGCTTGCCCAGTTGGTAGAAGTGAAACGCGCTCCAACGGGGCGAGTGGTTGAGCTCGCGCCACTGGTCGAGCGGCAGGTGGTCGTCGTAGTGGATGTAGGGTTTGAAGGACGGTTCATCCTCCGCGAGGATGGCCGCGAGCTCGCGCTGCATCGATCCGGTCGCGCTCTCGAATTCCGGCAGCCAGGAAAACTCCTGCCGGTCGTAGAACTCGATCGCCGGCAGGCCCGGGTAATAGAAGTCGCTCGGTTCCTGCTGATACCGCTTGCGCGTGCGCAGTGTGGTCTCGATGAACGCGTCGAGGCGGCGGCGTTCGGCCGGTGTGCAACGATCCGCGGTGGCGGTTGCACGGTCGCGGATGAACCTGCCGAGCGCTTCCACGTGCCTGGCGTGCACCGCACGCGCGTGTTCCACGGCGCGCAACGTCGGTGCATCGAGAAAGCGATCGGGCGGCGCCTGGGCGAGCGCTACGCCGTACGCGGTCGCGGCCGGCACGGCCTGGCCCTGGCGCTCGAGCAGCGTGGCTTGCATCAGCAGGGCGGCGAAATTGCGCGCATCGAGCTTCAGGACCTCGCGCAGCGCTGCGAACGCGCCTTCGAGGTCGTCGAGCTGGCGTCGCACGATCGCGAGGTTCAACCACAGGCTGACACTCGCCGCGTCGCGCTCGATCGCCTCGAGCAGGATCGCGTGGGCGTACTTCGCATCTCCAGCCGCCATCGCCTGCATGGCGGCCCGGTTCATTCTCGCGACTTCTTCGCTCATGCCGGCAGCAAGACTAAGGCGCGATTCCACAGCGCCGCAAGGTTTTGCTCGCCCGTGCCGCCGCCGTCATAATTCCCGCCCACCGGGAATTCGCCGGTCTTGACTGGCATTCGTCAAATCGTGAGCAATGCGATCGAAGACGCCGCTGCCGGCGCCGAAGCTCTGCGCCGGGGCGACGCGCTCCAGGCCCGTGCGCTCCTGCAGCGCGCAGTCGAAAGCGGTCGCGGCGATGCGACGGCGATGCTCGGCCTGGCACGCGCCTGCAAGGCGCTCGCGGATGAGAAGGGCCTCGCCGCGGCTCTCGACCGGTTGCTCGCGGCCGAGCCGCGCAACATCCCGGGACTCATTCTGCGCGCCGACAGCTTTGCAGCCGCGGGCGACACGCGCTCGGCCTCCTCTTTCTACCTGGCTGCGATCCGCGCCGCGCCGCCGGCGGCGCAGACGCCGCCCGAGCTCGCGCCGGAGTTGCTTCGGGCACAGCAGATGTGTGATCGCTACGCGCAGGAATACAAGGACTACCTGAGCCGGAGCCTGGCTTCGAAGGGCTTCGATGCGCGCCGCTCGAGCCCGCGCTTCGCTCAGTCGCTCGACATCGTCCTGGGGCGCAAGCGCATCTACCTGCAACAACCGCGCTACTACTACTTTCCCGGGCTGCCGCAGATCCAGTTCTACGAGCGCAAGGATTTTCCGTGGATGGATCAGCTCGAGGCTGCCACCGACGACATTCGCGACGAGCTTATCGAGGTCCTGAAGGATGAAGGCGCGTTTCACCCTTACGTGACTGGTGATGCGAACCGGCCGCGCAAGGAACAGATGGGCATGCTCAACAATCCCGCGTGGAGCGCGTTCTTCCTCGTGAAGAATGGCGATCGCGTGCCGGAGAATGCGGCACGCTGTCCCAGGACGATGCGCGCCCTCGAGCACGCGCCGCTCGCACACGTGCCATACCGCTCGCCTTCCATTCTTTTTTCGCTGCTCAAGCCCGGCGCGCACATTCCGCCGCACAACGGGCTCGTCAACACGCGCCTGGTCTGTCACCTGCCGGTACTGGTGCCGGGCAAGTGCGATTTCCGCGTCGGCAACGACACGCGCGAGTGGGAATACGGCAAGGCGTGGGCGTTCGATGACACCATGGAACACGAGGCCTGGAACCGCACCGACCAGACCCGCGTCGTGCTGCTCTTCGACATCTGGCGGCCAGAGCTCACCGAGGAGGAGCGCCAACTCGTGGTGTCACTGTTCGAAGCGATCGACGCTCACAGCGGCAAGCGGCCCGACTGGGAGATTTGATGCAATCCGCACCAAGGGGGAACGATTGATGACGATCGGGTGGATGCGAGTACTGATCCTGAGCACCGGATTGTTTGCCACGCTCCCGCTCTACGCCGCCGAAGATCTGCGGGCCGCGCTCGCCGCTTGCCGTGCCGAGCAGGACGACGCCAAGAGGCTCGCCTGCTATGACCGGCAGGCGGACCAGCTGTCTCCGGCCACGACAGCCGCCGCCCCCTCGACCGCCCCCTCGACCGCACCCGTGACCGCGACGCCTGCGCCAGCGACTGCGCCAGAGGCAGCACCCGCGGTAGCTGCAGCGGCAGGCACGGCTGCGGCAGCCACCGCCACAACTTCGAGCGCCGCGGACAAGTTCGGGTATTCGCGGGGGATGTCGCCCGAGGAAGTGGATCAGCAGAACAAATCCGACAAGGCGAAGGAGCTCGACGAAATTTCAGCCACCGTCACGCAGGTCGTTACGCAGCCGCGGGGTGAACTGATCGTCACCCTCGATAACGGGCAGGTGTGGGCGCAAAAGGTCGCCGACAGCCGGCTCCGACTCAAGGCCGGCGACCAGGTGAAAATCCGCTCCGGTGCCCTGGGCGCGTACTACTTGTCGCTGGGTTCGTCCGACCGCAAGACTCGCGTGAGTCGCGTCCGCTAGAAGTTCATTCCTGCGTCAACCCGTCTGCGGAACGATGTCGAACGAGATCGACGTGCGCGGCTCGGTTCCCTGAAGTGGATTCGTCCCGTGCCACAGGTAGGACGGGAACAAAACGAGGCGGCCCGGCTGGGGTTTGATGAAGACCTCGGGCGTCGCGCCCGGCGTCGCGAACCGCGGCTCACCGAACTTGAGCCAGCCCGCCATCAGCTCGAGATCCTGTGTTTCCTCCGGAACCGACACGTAATAGGCCGAACTGATCCAGCCGTGGCGATGAAAATGGTTGAGCAGCAAACCGCCGCGGTTCAAGCGCACCGACCAGGCATTGCTCAATGCCGATGCGCCACGATTGCGCGCCGACAGCGGGTGCGCAGGGTCGAAACCGATGTCCTGGCGATAGCTCTGGACGGGGCTCTCGCAGGCTTTGAACAGCGCCTGGATCGCGGGATCGGGATCGGTGACCAGGTTCCGTGCCGTTTGCGTGCCATTGCGCACGTTGTGCTCGAGCGGCTGCCTGGCGAACCCGAGACGGGCATGCAGCGCCTCGAGTAGCGCTGCGTTGAGCTCCTCCATCGAGCGCCAGTCCGGCGGAGGTTCGACGTCGTACGTGCGCACCAGGCGCGTGTAGTCGCATAGCTGTCGATAGAGCGGCCGCTCCAGCAGTCGCGCCACAGTTGCCTCGTAGGCAATCCAGCCCTGGTCGCTCGGGGACTTCTCGCGCTGGGCTGCAACGAAAGGCTCGGCATCTTCCGGCCGGCCGCGCGACAACAGGATCGCGATCAGAGTCTCGACCACGTCGTCATCCTGCGGCTTGGCCGTGGCGGCCTCCATCGCTTCGTTCTCCGCATCGTTCAGCAGCCCGGCCTCGTGCAGGACCTGCGCGAGTCCTGCGCGCGCCTCGGGCGTAGCGCCGCCGCGCGCAATCAGGTCGCGCAACACCGTGTGTGCGACGTCCAGGTCGCCGGCCTGCCGCAAGACCGTGGCGAGCGCGAGCTGGAGGGGCACGTTGTCAGGATTCGTCGCCGCCGCGGCGGCGAGGTCGCGTGCAAACTCTGCATCACCCCGCAGGTGGCGAACGCGCGCCAGGTGAAGCTGCGTGTCGACATGGCGGGGATTGCGTGCGACCGCATCCTGGTAGGCGCGTTCAGCCTCGTCGATGCGGTAGAGCTGAGTGAGCACGCGCCCCCGGGTGGCAGCCGCTTCGAACCCAGATAGTCCGAACGCCTGTGCACTCTCGAGCACTGCAAGCGCCTCCTCGGCGCGTTCCATCTGCGCGAGCAACGCGGCAAGGTTGTGATGCGCCGGGACGAACCGGGGATCCACGCTGAGCGCTTGCCGATAAGCGCTCTCCGCCTCGGCCAGTCGATTCTGGTCGCGTAAGGTCAAGGCGAGCGCCGTCCAGCCCCGCGGCTCGGCTGGCTGTGCCGCGATCAGCGTGCGGCATTCCACTTCAGCCGCGCCGAACTGGCCCAACTCGTTCAGCGCGCGGGCCAGGCCGTAGCGGGCGCCACGGTGCTGCGGGTTGAGTTGCAGCGCCGCCCGAAATTCGCGTTCCGCGTCGGCGTAACGCCCTTGCCGCCGCAACAGGTTGGCCAGGTTCGAACGAAAATCCGCATGGCCCGGCTCGAGCTCGATGCTTTGTCGCAGCAGCCGCTCGCCTTCGGCCGCATCGCCCGACTCGTTGCGAATGAGGCCGAGCAGGTGAATGACACTCGTGTCGCGCGGCGCGCGCGCGAGAACCTCGCGAATCAACCCCTCAGCCTCCGCATGGCGGCCTTCGCTCATCAGGGCGGATGCCTGCGCGAGCTCAGCCCGAAATTGCGAAGGTTGCCGCGCCTGCTGGTTCAAGACGGCAATTCCGCGTGCTGCGGCAGGCGGTCGGTGATGTCGAACCACTCCGCCTTGGAACCGACGTAGATGTGCGCCAGCGGCTGCATGCCCGGATCCGTGTCCAGCGAGCCCGCCGGCACGATGGCGCCACGGAGCTCGGTGGAGAGACGCGGTACCGCGCCACCGCACCTTCGGCAGAACGCTACCGCGAAGCGGCGGGCTTCGGGAACCTTGTACGCCGCGACGTTCTCTGCGCCGCGCGTCCAGCGAAAGCTCTCGATTGGATAGAACACATTGGTTGCGTGCGCGGCGCTGCGTCCGCGTCGGCAGCGCGAACAGTGACAGTTGTAGGCTCGCAGCGGCGCGCCCTCGATCTCGAAGGCCACCTCGCCGCACAGGCAGCTGCCGAGTGTCAGACCCGGTTTCGGCGTGACCGCCGGTCGTTCAACCGCGGGTATCGGGACACCGGGCGGGTACGCCTCGAAACGCGGCAGGTCGTCGGTGATGGTGTACCAGGGCGCCTTGGAGCCGACAAAGATGTGCACGCTCGGCTTCAGGTCGAGCTCGCCCGTCAGGTTGCCCGCCGGCACCGCCACCATGCCGATCTGCGGCAGCTCGACCGGAGCCACCGAGCCGCATTCCGTGCAGAAAGTGCGAGTGCACTCGGCCGAGGACGCATACGTCGCCACCTTTTCCTCACCCGCGATCCAGCGCACCTGGTTGACGGGTACGCTGAGCACCGTTGCGAACAAGGAGCCGTGGTGCTTGCGGCACATGGAGCAATGGCAATGCGCCATCCAGCTGAAAGGGCGATCAACAACATAGCGCAACGCCCCGCAAAGACAGGTTCCTTCAGCCATCGCGGCAGGATACCCCGAAGGACAATGCCCGGCAGCGGCGGCGCGGCTAGAATCGGCCGAAACTGACTGCTACCGGTCCCAGGTGGAGGTCGTCATGCGTCCCGTTCTGCTCAGCATCCTGTTGCTCGCGCTCACGCTTGCCGGCTGCGGCGTCAACCCGGTTACGGGCAAGCGTGAAATCCAGTTCGTCTCGGAGTCTCAGGAGGTGCAGATCGGCGAGCAGAACTATTCACCGACGCGCCAGAGCGAAGGCGGTGACCTCACTGTCCTGCCCGAGCTCACCGCGTATGTGAGCGAGGTCGGCCAGAAGCTCGCTTCACAGGCCGATCGCAAGCTCCCCTACGAGTTCACGGTGCTCAATAGTTCCGTTCCCAACGCCTGGGCGCTTCCCGGCGGCAAGATCGCCGTCAATCGCGGCCTCCTTACCGAGCTCAAGAACGAAGCCGAACTTGCCGCGGTGCTCGGTCACGAAATCGTGCACGCCGCCGCGCGCCACGGCGCCAAGGCGCAGGAACGCGCGACCATGATGTCGGCGGGGATGCAGGCCGCGCAGGTGGGCGCCGCGGTCGGCGGAATCGATGCGAATCTTGCCAGCCTGGTGCTGCAGGGCGCGGGCGTCGGCGCCCAGATGGTTCAACAGAAATACGGCCGCGACCAGGAGCTCGAAAGCGACAAGTACGGCATGAAATACATGAAGAAGGCGGGCTACGACCCCACCGGCGCGATCACGCTGCAGGAAACGTTCGTGCGCCTCGCCGGCCAAGGCGAGCAGAAGCAGGCCGATTGGTTCGAAGGACTGTTTGCATCCCACCCGCCCTCGGCTGAACGCGTCGCGGAGAACAAGAAGACTGCAGCTGAGCTCGGCGTGGGGGGAGAGATCGGCACCGAGCGCTACGTAGCTCGCATGAAGCCACTCATGGAGATGAAGCCCGCGTACGACAAGTACGACGAGGCGATGGCGGCAGCCCACAAGGGCGATATTCCGAAGGCCAAGAGCCTGGTCGCCGAAGCCATCAAGCTGGCGCCCAACGAGGGCCGGTTCCATCAATTACAGGGCGAGATTGCGCTCTCCGAGAAGAAGCCGCAGGAAGCGGCGGCTTCCTACCAGAAAGCGATTGATCTCAACCCGAACTACTTCGGCTCGTATCTGGGCGCGGGCGTCGCACAGTACCGGGCGGGAGACAAGGCCAAGTCGGAGCAATACCTGACGCAGAGCGCCAAGCTCCTGCCCACGGCGCCGGCGGCGTATTTCCTTGGCAATCTCGCGCGCGACAAAGGCGACACCCAGAACGCCGTGAAGTATTACCAGGCCGCCGCGAGCTCCAACAGCGACGTCGGCAAGGCCGCGGCCTCCGAGCTCGTGAAGCTCGATCTGCCGCAGAATCCGGGAAACTACCTCGCGACCGGTCCGCAGGTCGCCTCCGACGGCCGGCTGGTGCTGGTGATCGAAAACCGCGCACCGCTGCCGCTCACCGACATCCAGGTGACGCCCGTGTTGGTCGATGCCCAGGGGAACATCGTCCAGCAGGCCAAGCCGGTCAAGGTTCCGAAGGCACTCAAGCCAGGCGAGCGCGTATCGCTCGATGCCGGCGTCGGCGCTGTACCGCAGGAGCAACTCAATGCCGTGCGCTTCCGCGTCGACAGCGCGCGCATTGCAGAAAGTACACCGCAGTAAATCGTCAAATTGCGGGAACCAAACCGCCCACTGGGCGCATTATTGGTGTCAGGGAGCGGCGATTCGCGTGCCGGTGGCGCGCCGCTCGCCAACACCAAGAGGCGCCCGTGGCACAAGACACGTTTGACCTGCGCAGCGACGAAAGCAATGCCTTGCTCACGGCCGGGCTGGCGCGCTCGCTGAGCGACACACCCGATCATGCGCTCGTGGAGCTCGTGCTCCGGAACGAGGAGCGCGCCTTCGAAGCCCTCATGCGCCGCTACAACCGGCGCCTCTTCCGTGTGGCGCGCAGCGTCCTGCGCGATGAGAGCGCCGCGGAAGACGCCGTGCAGGAAGCCTACATTCGCGCTTTCACCCATCTCGATCGCTATCAGCCCACGGGCAGCTTCGGCGCGTGGCTGACGCGGATCGCGCTCAATGAAGCGCTGATGCTGCGCCGGCGGACGCGCACCGATACTGTTTCATTGGAAGACGTCGACGAGTCCGTGCTGGTGGCGCGCGGCGTTTCTCTCGAGCCCGCGATTGCCACCGATGGTATCGACAGTGCGCATGCCCGGCGGCTCCTCGAGCAGGCGATCGATGCGCTGCCCGAGAACTTTCGCACCGTGTTCGTGTTGCGCGTCGTCGAGCAGCTCAGCATCAACGAGACTGCGGCCTGCCTCGATTTGAACAGCGCCACCGTCAAGACCCGCCTGCACCGTGCGCAGCGCCGGCTGCGTGCCGACCTGTCGCGGCGCCTGCAGCGCGAGGAGCTCAACGTGTTCGACTTCGATGGCGCACGCTGCGATCGCATCGTCACGGCGGTCCTCACACGCGTGCGCACCAACAGCCCGGTCGCGCGTCCACCCTGAGCGCGGCGCGCGCCTGATTTTCCCCTGACCGACAACTGCGGCTTTGGGCCGCCACGGATTCACTCACCCCAAGGATCTGGAGCAGACCATGAACAGGAACATCCTCGGCGCGACAGCGCTGATAATCGCCGCGGCGATGTTCATATTCCCCGCCAGTCGATCGAACGCCACGGATTCGCCCAACCACCACCGCATCACTCGGGAGAACGCCACGGAAATCCATGCCGTGCGCGAGGTGCGCAAGGGGCGCGAGATCTTTCGCTACGCCACCTTTGGCGACGAGGATTTCTGGGGTGGAATGCTCGGCCTGCACAAGGGCATCGCCGGCGCGGCGAATGGCGGTGTCGGGCCCGGTGTGGGTCCCGCAGACGCCCTGGCGGTTGGTCTGAAGGTGGACCTGGCGAGCCTGCCCAGGTCGGTGCGTCGCGCTTTGCAAAGAGATCAGCTCGACCTGACCGATCCCGCGGTCACGCTCGACTTGCTGCGGCTCGACGCGGTGGTCGGCGTCACAGGCTTCTTCGACGCCGCGGGACGCATCAGCTCGATCGGCATCCAGTGCGCGTTCTGCCACTCGACGGTCGATGATTCGTTTGCGCCCGGTATTGGCTTCAGGCGCGACGGCTGGGCCAATCGCGACCTCAATGTCGGTGCAATCGTGTCACTCTCGGCCAACCTGCAACCGATCGCGGACCTGCTGGGTGTCGACGTGCCGACGGTGCGCAAGGTGCTCGCGAGTTGGGGACCGGGCAAGTTCGACGCCGCGCTCCTGCTCGACGGCAAGGCGTTCGGTCCTGGCAACCGTTCGGCCGCGACTCTGATTCCGCCCGCGTTCGGGCTCGCGGGCGTGAACCTGCACACCTGGACGGGCTGGGGCTCGGTGACGCACTGGAATGCCTTCGTCGCCAACATCGAGATGCACGGCAAGGGCACGTTCTACGATCCCCGGCTCAATGACGCCGACCGCTTCCCGATCGCTGCGCGCGAAGGGTTCGGTAACATTCGCACGGAAGAGGATCTCATCACGCCGGCACTCGCCGCGCTGCATTTCTATCAGCTCGCTCTCAAGTCACCGCCGGCGCCGCGAGGCAGTTACAACCGGCATGCCGCCGAACGCGGCAAGGAATTGTTCAACGGCAAGGCCAACTGCGGCAGCTGCCACGTTCCGCCGCTCTACACCGAGCCCGGCTGGAACATGCACACCGCCGAGGAGATCGGCATCGATGACTTCCAAGCGGACCGCTCGCCGGATCGGCACTACCGCACGGCGCCACTTCGCGGACTCTGGACGCACACGAAGGGCGGCTTCTATCACGATGGACGCTTCAAGAAGCTCGCTGACGTGATCGCGCACTACGACCAGCACTTCGATCTCGGGCTGACCGCGCAGGAGCGCAAGGATCTTGAACAGTACCTGCTGTCGCTGTGAGAGCGGTCGAAGCGGAAGTTCCACTCCGGCTCAGGCGCGCGCGATACTATCCGTATCCTGCGAAACGGCGCGTCATGAGCACGATCGTCCTGGTCCACGGCGCGTGGCACGGTGCCTGGTGCTGGTACAAGGTCGTACCGGCACTCGAGAAGGCCGGTCACCGCGTCATTGCGCCTGACCTGGCGGGCCTCGGCAAGGATCTCACTCCGCTCTCAGCCGTGACGCTCGCCGGCTGGGCAGAGGCGATCTGCGCCATTCTCGATGCCGAGCAGCAGCCAGTGCTGCTGGTAGGCCACAGCCGGGCCGGCATCGTGATCAGCGAAGTCGCCGAGCGCCGGCCCGACAGGATTC
>DATIEU010000303.1:0-4487 GCA_035455565.1 Steroidobacteraceae bacterium
CGTGTGCTCTTCCGATCTGGTGGAACTCGCTGTTTCCCGAGCGCCTGTCGGCGTGGCGCGGCGTGCTCGCGGCCAAGCTGCGCACGCTCGCCGAGACCGTGGTGCTCCCGGGCTTCCTGGCCGAGCGACGCTGGTTTGCAGACAAGGGTGCACCGCTCCGGCAGGTGCGCCTGCACGATCACGCGGAGTGGCGCACGCGCGAAGGTCACTGGCTGTTCGCGATCTTCGAGGCGCAGAGCGCAGCGCGCAGCGCGCAATACTTCCTCCCCCTCGGCATCGCGTTCGAGGATGCCGAGGAAGCGCGCTGGAAGAGATTGCAGTCGGCCGCCATCGCGCGCGTGCGGCAGCGCGCGCGCATCGGCGTGTTAGCAGATGCGACGGTCGACGAGGCGTTCTGCCGCGCGCTGCTCAACGCCATTGCCTCGCGTGACGAGCTGCCCATGGTGCGCGGCAAAGTGCGCTTCACGCCCACGCGGGCCTTCGAGACGATAGTGGGGGAGCTGCCTGCAGAACTGCCGGTCGGCCTGCCCCAGGGGCAGGGCAGCAATACCGCGATACGCTTGGGCGAGCGCCTGTTCCTCAAGGTGTACCGGCGCCTGCAGCCGGGAATCAATCCGGAAGTGGAGGTCGGCCGCTTCCTGACGGAAGTGGCCCAGTTCCCGCACGTCGTGCCGCTCGCCGGTCTCGCCCAGTACGATGCCGACGATGGCACGAGCTGCGCCCTCGCGCTGCTGCAGGCGTTCGTGCTGAACCAGGGCGACGGTTGGGACTACACGGTCAACTACCTCACGCGCTTCCTCGAAGACACGCGCGGCGACAGTCAGCCGCCCGAGGAGATTCATGGCGCCTACCTCGAGCTCGCGCGCGTGCTCGGCACGCGCACGGCGGAGCTGCACTGCGCGCTCGCGCACCCGACGGACGATGCGGCGTTTCGTTCGGAGCCGATCAGGCCGGACGATCTCGCCGCCTGGCGCGCCCGCGTGCGCTCCGATGCCGAGGAGACACTGGCGCTGCTCGCCAACCGCGAGGCGGATCTTCCGGATACCGCATTACAGGAGGCGCGCGCGCTCGGTCAGCGGCGCAACGCGCTCCTGCAGCGCATCGAGTCGAGTGCGCACCTACTCACGAGCGCCATCAAGATCCGCCATCACGGCGACTACCACCTCGGCCAGGTGCTGGTGCGGCGTAACGACTTCGTAATCGTGGACTTCGAGGGAGAGCCGGCCAGGCCGCTGGAAGAGCGTCGTCGCAAGCATTCGCCGCTGCGTGACGTGGCCGGCATGCTGCGCTCGTTCTCCTATGCGGCGCACGCCGCCTGGATGACGCGCCGTGGCCAGACCGAGAGTGTCGGCGATCAGACACGCTTGCCATCCTCGTTGGCGGCGTGGGAGCGCGCCGTGCGCGCCACGTTCCTGGCAGTCTACGATCCCGTCGCACGCGCCGGCGGTCTCTACGGGTCGAGCGAGGAAGCGCAAGCACTCATCGATCTGTTCGAGATCGAAAAGGCGCTCTACGAGGTGCGCTACGAGCTGGGCAATCGCCCCGACTGGGCTCACATCCCGATTCGGGATCTGCTGGCGTTGACCGATTGATGTCGCAGGCATGAAGCACCGGCGCGGGCGCCGGCATCAAATGCCCTTCGGCACGGAACTGCGGCCGGACGGCGTGCGATTCCGGTTGTGGGCGCCTTCGGCCACGCGCGTCGACCTGGTACTGGCCGATGGCGGTGGTCGCGCCGAGCAGCCGATGCAGCGGCTCGAGCAAGGGTGGTTCGAGCTCATCTCCCCGGCCGCGCGCGTCGGCAGCCGGTACGCGTTTCGCATCGACGGCGCGAGCCCGGTCCCGGATCCCGCTTCGCGCGCCAATCCCGACGGCGTGCACGCGCCGAGCGAGGTCGTCGATCCGCAGCGCTACGAGTGGCAAGACGCAACGTGGCGCGGGCGCGAGTGGCATGAAGCTGTGATCTACGAGCTGCACGTGGGCACGTTCACGCGCGAGGGCACTTTCGCCGCTGTCGAGCAGCATCTCGATCATCTGATCGAGCTCGGGATTACCGTGCTCGAGCTCATGCCATTGGCCGCTTTCGCCGGCAGCCGCGGCTGGGGCTATGACGGAGTGCTGCCGTTTGCTCCGCATGCGGGCTATGGCGCGCCGGATGAGCTCAAGGCGCTCGTGTCCGGCGCACACCGGCGCGGCCTGGCGGTGATGCTCGACCTCGTCTGCAATCACCTGGGACCCGAGGGCAATTACCTGCACGGCTACGCGCCGGAGTTCTTCTCCGAGCGGCACCAGACGCCCTGGGGTCCCGCGATCAACTTCGACGGACCGTCGAGCCGCACCGTGCGCGATTTCTTCATCCATGCCGCCCTGTACTGGCTCGAAGAGTTCCACTTCGACGGGCTGCGCATCGACGCCGTGCACGCCTTTCATGACGACTCCGATCCGCATTTCCTGATCGAGCTCGCCAGCGCCGTCCGCAACGGCCCGGGCCGTGAACGGCCGCTCCACCTGGTGCTGGAGAATCACGCCAACCAGGCTCACTACCTGGACTCGACGGGCGTCGCGGCACGGTTCGATGCGCAGTGGAACGAGGACTTCCATCACAGCCTGCACGTGATCGTGAGCGGTGAGACGGATGGCTATTACGAGGACTTCGCCACCCGCCCGCACGCGCTCCTCGGTCGAGCGCTGGCGGAGGGATTCGCCTTTCAGGGCGAGCCCTCGCGCCACCATGGCGGCCAGCCACGCGGCGAGCCGAGCGGCCATCTGCCGCCAAGCGTGTTCGTCAACTTTCTGCAGACGCATGACATGGTCGGCAATCGCGCCTTTGGCGAGCGCCTGTGTCATTTCGTGCCCGAGCCCGCGCTCATCGCAGCAACCGCGATTACGCTGCTCTCCCCCGCACCACCGTTGCTCTTCATGGGTGAGGAATGGGCTGCGGCGGAACCGTTCCTGTATTTCTGCGACTTCGAGCCCGGGCTCGCGGCGCGCGTGCGCGCCGGAAGGCTGCGCGAGTTTGCGCGCTTCGGGCGCTTCCGCGACCCGCTGCTTGCGGCGAAAATTCCCGATCCGGCCGCGCCCGAGTCCTGGCGGCGCTCGCAGCTCGACTGGACGAGCGCGCGCAAACGCGAGCACGCGCGCTGGCATACCCGCTACCGGCGCCTGCTGGCCATCCGCCGCCGCGACATCGTCCCCTTGATTCCGCACGTACGGGACAGCCAGTGCGTGCACCTCGAGTCCAACGGAGCGCTCGCCGTCGACTGGACACTCGCGAGCGGCGCCATTCTGCATCTGCTCGCCAATCTGAGCGCAGCCAGCGTGCCGCTGATCCGGCGCCCCGCAGGCCGCGTGCTCTTTGCCACCCACTCGAACATCCGCCGGACGGTCGCCAACAACGAGTTCGCGCCGTGGAGCGTCACGTGGCTGCTCGAACGCGCACGCACGAAACGCTCGTGAGTCCGCCCGGTTTTCAGTGGCCTGCACAGTCTGCGCTTCTGTTGCGACCGCACAGTGAGTGCCGGAAAGTTCTTGCGTACGGCAACCTGCTGCATCGTTGCGTCATCATTGGCCGTCGGTGGATTCCGACGAGGACGACGCGCGCACCGAACTCACCGGCACATCGGAACCATGCCGGCCAGGGATTGTCGGCCTATGGGTGGCAGCAAAATCGCATGCAGCGGCACAAGGCGCTGCACGATGTCACTGTCGCAACGACGAATGGAGGTAAATGATGGATCGATTTCAGAAAACACTCATTGCAAGCGCACTGGCGCTCGCTTGCGGCTCGATATTTGCGCAGACGCAAACGGCCGGGAAGCAGGAACAGCAGGCAGCGGCGCAAGCCACCGCTGCTGCGCCCGGACGGACGACGACTTTCGACACCACTCCCGGCACGGTGAATCCAATGCCGGCGACGAGCCAGGTGGAAGGTACGGCGGCCGACCGCACACCGCCGGGCGAGACGCCCGTGCGTGGCACGAACGCCAAGCTCGCCTCGCCGGAGGTCGCGACGCAAATGGCAGCCGCTGCTGACAGAACCAGCGCTGCGAGCGGCCGAGCCGACGCACAACTGGTCGGAATGCAGGTGCAGACCTCTTCCGGTGAACCGCTCGGCCAGGTGGTCGACGTGGTCGTGGCCGACGATGGCCGCATCGATGCCCTGGTCATCTCGCGCTCGAACACGCCACAGCAGAACTAACGCGCTCCTTCTCTGAGCGCATCAATCAGCTAGAAAGACGGCAACCCGGCCCTGGTCCTGGGACCACGGCCGGGGAGTCGTGCGTGGCGCGCGCACGTGACCCCACAGAGCCGTCACGTGGCTGCCTCCATATGCCAGCGCTTGCGCGCCAGTGCTCCGGCCACGTAATTTCTCCTGATCGAACAGCCGGCGGCACTCATCAACCGTAGGGCGGCTGCGTTCCGCGGCGCAGCTCCGACCTGCCACCGCCCGAGTGCGGCTGGCGTTTTCGGAAGGCTGCGTCGCGGCA
>DATIEU010000304.1:0-2757 GCA_035455565.1 Steroidobacteraceae bacterium
CCGTTCCAGGCTTTACAGAATGCTGAAATTGCCTGTGACTTCCGCGCGTCCGGACGTGCCGCCACCCGTCTTCTTCGAGACGTCGAATCAAGTCGCGGACCTTCATGCCACCGAGTTTTCCACTAGCGCCGTATAACGTCCCGGTTCAGCGGGCCGGCTACGACAATTGGATGCTGGCACTTTATCCCTCACGGTCCGCTGCAACCGGTTGTTAGCTGTCACTCTTCGGCTCGCTAATGAACCCAACTCGAGCGATTACTACGTTCTTGAATCCCGCGTCCTTCAGGCCAGTTGCTACGGCAGCCTGTTGCGGTTCGGTCACGGCATCACCGGTCAGTACAAGGATCGTGATCGGATCGGAGAATGCCACCTGGGCGTTGAGCTTCTGCGCGGCCTCAGTGCAGGGAATGCGTTCACCAAAAACGACGCAGTCGTTACCTCCCGGCAAGACCCGAACTATCGTCTCCCGGTCCGCAGCTTCGGAGCATGCCATTAACAGAACTGCGATCGTGAGGCCTGCGGAGCGCATGAATTGGACCGTGGCAGCTAACTATTAATTATGGGACTCATTGGGTGTCCAATATTGCACCCGTTTTGTCCGATATTCTTCTGGCGCCGGTTTGAAGTCGCTGATTCATTTAATCTGCCGGTTCGGGGTGTTCCCTAAAGTGCGGGCCGGTTTCGCCGCAGTTATGCGACAGTCGAATTGAGGCGCGTGTCGCGCCGGCGACGCACAGTGTTCAACGCCAGTGGCTGCGGCGCTCGGCAACCCGCGTGTGCTGTCTCCACGCGGCGAACCGGGCCCAGCCGCGTTCAGGGAATCGCGCCGCCTATCCACCACGCGAGTGCCGCGATCGCCGCCGATGCCGGTATCGTCACGATCCACGCGATGACGATGGTACCGGCGACTCCCCAGTGCACCGCCGAAGAACGCTGCGCCGTGCCCACGCCCACGATGGCACCGGTGATCGTATGCGTCGTGGAAACCGGGATACCGAAGTGCGTAGCCACGAACAGCGTGATGGCGCCGCCCGTCTCGGCTGCGAACCCGCCCACGGGCTTGAGCTTGGTTATGCGCTGACCCATGGTCTTTACGATGCGCCAGCCGCCGAAGAGCGTCCCCAGGCCAATCGCTAGGAAGCAGCTCACTACGACCCATAGCGGCAGATGATCCTTGGTCGTGACGCCACCCGCGATCAACAGCAGCCAGATGATGCCCATTGTTTTCTGCGCGTCGTTGCTGCCGTGGCCCATGCTGTAGAGCGCCGACGAAACGAGCTGCAGCCGCCGGAACCACCGGTCGACGCGCTTCGGCGTTTGTCGGAAACACAGCCACGAGACGCCGACCATCAGCAGCGCCCCGAGCGTCAGGCCTAGCATCGGTGAAACGAAGATGAAGGCCGCGGTCTTGATGATCCCGGGCGCGAGCAGCGGCTGAGTGCCCGCAGCCGCCAGGGCCGCGCCGATCATGCCGCCGATGAGCGCATGCGAGGAGCTCGAGGGAATGCCGTAATACCAGGTGATCAGGTTCCAGGAGATGGCGCCGACGAGCGCGCCGAAGATCATGCGGTTATCGACGAAGGCCGGGTCGATGATCCCCTTGCCGACGGTGGCTGCGACGCTCAGCTTGAAGAACGCGAACGCCAGCACGTTGAAGACCGCGGCCCACACGACTGCCTGCCAAGGCTTGAGCACTCCCGTGGAAACGACCGTTGCAATGGAATTGGCCGCGTCGTGGAAGCCGTTCATGAAGTCGAACGCGAGCGCGACCAGCACCAGAAAGATCAGCCACAGCGAGACGGCTCCGGGATCCATGCGTGACGAAAACGCCGAACTCTCAGGCGTTCTCGAGCACGACGCTTTCGATCACGTTGGCGACGTCCTGGCACCTGTCGGTCGCCGATTCGAGCAGCTCGTAGACTGCCTTGAGCTTGATCAGCTCGCGCACGTCGGTTTCGTTGCGAAACAGCTCCGAGATCGCCGAGCGCATGACGCGGTCGGCATCCGACTCGAGCTGGTCAATCTGCTGGCAGATCTTGAGGATCGCGGGCGCCTCGGACATGGAGGCCATCAGCCCGACCGCCGCCTGCACCTGCTCGGCGCAACGCAGCAGCAGTTCCGCGAGTTGCGTGGCCGGTGGCGTCACGCGCTGCATGTCGTAGAGCACCAACGATTCGCCGGTGTCCTGCATGAGGTCCAGCACGTCGTCCATGCGCGAGATGAGGCGGTGGATGTCGTCCCGGTCGAAGGGTGTCACGAACGTGGTGTGCAGCAGCTGCACGGTCTCGTGCGTCACCCGGTCGGCGGCATGCTCGGCGTCCTCGATGAGCTTGATGCCCGCGGCGCGCTCCGCTTGGTCCTCGTACTGGCGCAGCACCTCCACGAGGGCTACGGCGCCGTCGACGATTAGCTTCGCGTGGCGTTCGAACAGACTGAAGAAGCGCCCCTCGCGGGGCATGAGCCGCGAAATGAAGTTCATCGGTTTAGAGGTCTATTTCGCGTAGCCGCCATGCGCTGATACTACCACCGGGCCTCCGAGCGCGAGCGCTGCGGCAGCCATCGAGAGTGCTGCACCCAATAGCGCGGCGAAATACTCCTTAGCCGGACGCCGAAACTGACCTTCACTTGTTCGCAGGTCCGCGGCCCGAGACTGATGCCGATCCGCGTCTCGATTGCTTGACGCGCGTTAGTGTGCTGCGCGAAGGAAGCGCTCGAACTGAGCGCGAGTGTCGCGAGAGCAAGTGGTTTCATGGTACT
>DATIEU010000305.1:0-23185 GCA_035455565.1 Steroidobacteraceae bacterium
GAAGAGACTCATCATGGCGAGGTCCTTGCCAGTGCAGTGGCCGGGAGCGTGGCATTTGCCGCGGCCTTTTGAGCCACTATAACGGCGAGGCCGGGGCGAGGCCACATTATAGAGGGGGGCTCATGACGACGGACTCCATCACGCGTCGCGACTTCATCGCGACTGCGGCGGCGGGTGCGGCGCTCGGCGCCGGCACTGCCGAGGCTGCAGCGAGCGAGCTCACCAGCCTCACGATTGTGGATGCTGCGCGCCGCATCGCGAGCGGGGAGCTTTCGCCGGTCGCACTCACGCGCGCATACCTCGAGCGCATCGAGCGGCTCAATCCACGCATCAACGCGTACATTACGGTGACCGCGGAACAAGCGCTGGCACAGGCGCGCGCGCTCGAGGCCGAGCTCGCGAGCGGCCGCAACCGCGGTCCCCTGCACGGCATCCCGATCGCGCTCAAGGACAACATCGACACCGCTGGCATTCGCACCACGGCCGCGAGCGCCGTATACGCCGATCGCATCCCGTCCGAGGATGCGCCGGTTGTGAACCGGCTGCGCGAGGCGGGCGCCGTGTTCCTCGGCAAGCTCAACATGCACGAGTTCGCCTATGGCGGCACCTGCGTGGTCTCGCACTATGGCCCGATCCACAATCCGTGGAACCTGGACTACACGCCGGGCGGCTCCTCCGGCGGCTCCGGCGCGGCGGTCGCGGCACGGATGTGTGCGGGAGCGCTGGGTACGGACACGGCCGCTTCGGTGCGCTTCCCGGCGGCGTGCTGCGGCGTGGTGGGACTCAAAGCGACGCACGGCCTCGCGAGCATCCGCGGCATCGTGCCGCTCTCCGAGATGCACGACCATGTCGGGCCGCTCGCACGCAGTGCCGAGGATTGCTGGCTGCTCATGCAGCCGCTGCAGGCGTTCGATCCGCTCGATCCGGTGAGCATACGCACGGAGCGCAAGCCCATGGATGGTCCGATGCCGCGCGAGGCATCGACCCTGAGGATCGGCATCGTGCGCGAACCGTTCTTCGCGGGGCTCAATCCGGATTTCGCGGCCGCGGTCGAGCGCGCCATCACGTTGCTGGCAGACATGACGCACGGCGTCATGGAGGTCGACCTGCCGGCGGTCGACTCGTTCGCCGTGCTGGGCGCCGAGATCTACCAGTATCACGAGCCCATGTTTGCGGATCCCGCCACGCGTGCGCTCTACAAGCCGCTCACGCGCGAGCGGCTCGAAAACGACGCGAAGATCACGGTGCTCGACTACATCGAAGCGCGCCGCCGCATGGTCATTGCCCGCAACACGATCGACGCCACCTTCACGGATGTCGACCTGCTGGTGACACCCACGGCGATGTGGCCGCCGCTCACCATCGAAGACGCGCTCACGAGCACCGACGACCGCTGGATGATCCGCAACACGCTGCCGTTCAATGTACTCGGGATCCCGACGATCAGCGTGCCGTGCGGTTTCACGCGCAGCGGGCTACCGATCGGCTTGCAGATCAGCGCGCCGCGCCTGGAAGAAGCGCGCCTGTTCGCCCTGGCCGGGGCTTACCAGCAGGCGACCGCGTGGCACCGACGCGAGCCGGCGCTCGGTTGATTCGCGGCGGCGATGGCCGCGTCACCCCGGGAGCAGATCGCTCACGCCCGCGCGTTCTTCGCGCAACTCCTGCTCGCTCGCCTCCATGCGCGCGCGGCTGAAAGCGCTGATCTCGAGGCCCTGCACGATCTGGTAAGCGCCGTTGCGGCAGGTCACGGGATAGGAATAGATGACGCCCTCCTTGATCCCATAGCTGCCATCGGACGGGATGGCCATGCTGGTCCAGTCGCCATCGGGCGTGCCCGATACCCAGTTGCGCACGTGATCGATGGCCGCCGACGCTGCTGACGCCGCGGACGATGAGCCGCGCGCCTTGATGATCGCCGCTCCACGCTGCTGGACGACCGGGATGAACGTGTCGGCCACCCACTGCTCATCCACCAGCGAGCGCGCGGGTTTGCCCTCGACCAGCGCATGGTTGAGGTCCGGGTACTGCGTGGAAGAGTGATTGCCCCAGATGGTCATCCGGCGGATCCGCGTGACGTGGCTCGCAGCCTTCTCGGCGAGCTGCGCGAGTGCGCGATTGTGATCGAGGCGTGTCATGGCAGTGAAGTTGCGCGGCTCGAGTCCCGGAGCGTTGCGCTGCGCGATGAGCGCGTTGGTGTTGGCCGGATTACCGACCACCAGCACCTTGATGCCGCGATCGGCAACCGCATCGAGCGCTTTGCCCTGGGCGGAGAAAATCTGTGCGTTGGCGAGCAGCAGATCCTTGCGCTCCATACCGGGACCGCGGGGGCGCGCCCCCACCAGCATCGCGACGTGGCCATCGCGAAATGCCACGCGTGCATCGTCGGTGGCGATGACCTTGTTGAGCGTGGGGAACGCGCAGTCCTGCAGTTCCATGAGCACGCCCTGCAGGGCTGGCAGCGCCGGCGTGATTTCGAGCAGGTGCAGATTCACCGGTTGGTCGGCGCCCAGCATCTGGCCGGAGGCGACGCGAAAAGCGAGCGCGTAGCCGATCTGGCCGGCTGCGCCCGTGATGGCGACGGTGAGGGGTTTCTTCATGAGCCGCTCCAGGAGATTCGGCGGCGGGTCGGCCGCGAAAGGGCGCCGATTCTAGACTATTTCCGTGCGCCGGGCGGGATCACGGTCACTTGCGTTCGGGGGCGGGATCGACCGGCTGCAGCTTGTCGTAGTAAGCGGGATAGGTCTTGTTGAACTGCACGAGCTCGCGGTCGGCCGCTTCGGTCTCACCGGCCGCGCGCAGCCGCTCAATTTCCGCGAGCCACGCTTCGGGCGTCCGCTTGAACTCTTCATCGGCCGGCGCAGCGTGGTCGGCAAGATTTCGCTCGCCGCCACTCGCGGCCGGAGACGCTCCCGCCACCGCCGGTGCCTCTCGCGCTTTCTTCAGGTGCGTCAAGCCGCGCTCGGGCGCGGAGCTCTCGGTGGCCTGCTCCTGGCGCATCTGCTGTGCCGCGGGAGTTCCGCTGCGCAGATCACTCTCCGCGGAAGCTGGTTGCTGGACGTATTCAGCGTTTGGGGCGACCGTAGTCGGCACGGGCTCGGGCACGGCCGGTGCCTGTTCCGCTGCCTCGCGAAGCTCGGCTTCGATTTGCGGCCGTTGCTCCTCGATCGAAGATGGCGCCGCTGCTCGGTCACGAGCGGTCCCGGCGGCCGGTACAGAAGCCGGTGGCTCGGCGCGAGCGGCTTCTTTCGCAGCAGTCGCAGGCGCTGCGGGCTGCGTCGATATCGCATCTATTGCAGTCGGCGATGCGGTCGGGACCTGGGACCCGGGCTCGAGTGCGAGGCGCATCACCAGCCCGAAAGAGAGCACGACCGTCGCCGCCAGCGCGGTGATCGCCGTCCAGCGGCGTATGTAAACGCGACGCGCAGGCGCTGCACTCTTCAGCGCGTCGCGCGCCCGCGCCAGCACGGCCTGATCGAGCGCCGGCGAGGGACGTTCGGACTTGAGCTCGGCGTACGCGCGCGACAAGGGATCGTCGTGGCGCAGGTAACGCTCGAATTCGCGGTCGTCCACGCTGCTCACTTCACGCTCCTCGCTTCCGCACGAGTCACCTCGACGATCGTCGCGGCGTCGCGCACGTCCGCGAGACTTTGCCGCAGCTTCGCGAGCGCGTAGCGCAGACGGCTCTTCGCGGTTTCCATGCCGACCCCGGTCAATTCGCCGATCTCCTCCAGGTTCAACCCTGTTTCTTCGTGAAGCACGAACACTTCGCGCTGCTCGTCCGGCAGGCGCTCGAGCGCGGCACGCAAGCGCGCCGCGAGTTGTGCGCTCTCCGCGAGGCGCTCCGGGCCGCGGTGTGCCGCGTCGACCAGGGCCTCGCACGTCTCGTCGTCCAGCGTTTCGGCGCGCGCGGTGGGCGCCGTGCCGGCGCGTCGACAGTGATCGATGAAGCAGTTGTGCGCGATGGAGAAAAGAAACGTCGAGAATTTCGCGCGCGGCTCGTAACGCTCACGGCTCGCGATCACGCGACTCCACACTTCCTGGAACAGGTCGTCGGTCACCGCATGCTGGCGCGTCTGCCGCAGCAGATAGCGATAGAGCGCGCCCTTGTGCCGCTCATAGAGGCGCGTGAAAGCGCTCAAATCGCCCTGCGCATACCGCAGCATCAGTGCGCCATCGTCTTCGTGCGCCGGCATGCGTCGAACGATACTGGCGCGCGGGGGTATCGCAACCGTCTCGGTGAGCACTCCGGCCGTCAATCGGCGTCTCCGGGGGCCTCTGGGGAGCCCCTTCCAGCGCAAATTCGCGCCCTTCCTTGAACGCCGACGAGCCCCTGGTCGGTCTGAAATGACCCTAACTTATTGATTTGTTGGAGCGAGCAGGGGCCCTCTTCTGGATCGCTCAAAAAGGGCTTGCAATTAGTTTAGTGTTATAGTCAACTATAACACCAAGGCGGTACGCAAAGATTCGAAGGGCGGCGCCGAGGTGAGAAGGACAGGTTAACAGTGGCTCCAGGCCGCAGGGCAAAGGGAGCCGGAGGATGAGCAAATGACCACGCAGATCAGCAAGCGAGTTCCGAGTGCAACGCGGGTTGTGGCGATCGGTCTCCTGTCGTTGGCAGCGTTCGGCGCTTACGCCCAGGACGCCAGCGCGCAGTCGCATGCGCCGAAGCTCATGGGTCACATCGAAGTCACCGCGCCGCGCGTGATCAGCATCGCGATCCGCGAGATGCCGGCGGCCGAGTCGATCCCGATGATCGGTTCGATGACCGTGACGGCGACGCGAATGACGTCGGTTGCCGAGCGCAACAAGCAGCCTGCGAGCGGCGGCGAACCGACGGTGCGCACCAAGTCGCCGCGGGCCGTTCTGGTACAGTAGTTCGCTAGTCATCTCGCACAGCTTCGCGAGCCGCGCAATGGATCCCAACTGGAACGACAGTCAGCCGATATACCGGCAACTTCGGGATCGCGTGGTCGCGATGATCCTCGAGGGGGTGCTGAAGGACGGCGATCCGCTGCCCTCGGTGCGCAGCGTCGCCGCCGAGTACCAGCTCAACCCCCTCACGGTGCTCAAGGGTTACCAGCAGCTCGTCGACGAGCAGCTCGTCGAAAAGCGTCGCGGTCGCGGCATGTACGTGACCGAAGGGGCGCGTCGGGCGCTGATGAAAGATGAGCGCCAGAAATTCCTGGAAGATGAATGGCCCAACGTGCTCGCGACCATCGCGCGGCTGGGACTGAATGCGGAAGAGTTGCTCGCGCGCGCCCCCGCGGCGTCCGCGAGCCAGAGCGCGCCGCCCAAGAAGGAGAACGGTGATGAGCGCAACGATTGAAGTGCGCGGCGTCAGCAAGGCATATGCCAAGGTGCAGGCGCTCGACAACGTCAGCTTCAAGGCGGAGCCGGGCCACATCGTCGGGCTGATCGGCCCGAACGGAGCCGGCAAGACCACCGCGCTGCGCGCGATTCTCGGTCTCACGTCCTACGAGGGCGACCTCAAGGTGCTCGGGCTCGATCCGTACACGCAACGCGATCGCCTGATGCAGGATGTGTGCTTCATCGCCGACGTCGCCGTGCTGCCAGGGTGGCTCCGGGTGCAGCAGGCGGTGCAATTCGTCGCGGGCGTGCACCCGCGCTTCCGGCCCGAGCGGGCCGAGGAATTCCTGAGCCGCACCACCATCAAGCGCTCGAGCCGCGTGCGCGAGCTCTCCAAGGGCATGATCGTGCAGCTCAACCTGGCGCTCGTGATGGCGATCGATGCGCGGCTCCTGGTGCTCGATGAGCCCACGCTCGGCCTCGACATCCTCTATCGCAAGCAGTTCTACGAGACGCTGCTGTCGGATTACTTCGACAGCGAGCGCACGATTCTCATCACCACGCACCAGGTCGAGGAAGTCGAGCACATCCTCACGGACCTGCTGTTCATCGACCGCGGCCGCATCGTGCTGAACAACAGCATGGAGGAAGTGGCCGAGAAATTTGTGCAGCTCACCGTGAACCCGGACAGCGTCGCCGCCGCGCGCGAGCACCGGCCGTTTTACGAGCGTGAAGTCTTCGGCCGCACGGTCATGTATTTCCAGGGCGTCGCGGGCGATGCCCTGCGCAAGCTGGGCGACACCCGCACCCCGAGCGTCGCCGATCTCTTCGTCGCCACGATTAGAGGAGCCGCTGCATGAGCACCATGCCTTTGCTGGTGCGCCGTGAATTCTGGGAGCACCGCGCCTTCGTCATCGCGCCAGCGATCGTCGCCGCCTTCTGGCTGCTGCTCGCGCTGCTGCTCGGCATCTTTGGCGAGTTCGATGTCGCCGATCTGCGCACCGTGATGCAGAACCATCCCGACCTGGAGCAGCGCGCGCCCGACGCGGTGGCGGGCCTGCTGGTGTCGCTCACCATTCCCTTCGCGATCGTGATGGCAGTGGTTGCGGTCTTCTACCTGCTCGACAGCCTGTACGCCGATCGCCGCGATCGCTCGGTGCTCTTCTGGAAGTCGCTGCCGGTCTCAGACCAGTCGACCGTGCTGTCCAAGCTCGCGACCGTCGGCCTGGCGTTGCCCGCGCTCACTTTCGCCGCGGCGCTCGCGACCACCCTGCTGGTTGCCTTCATCGCCTGCGTGCGCCTGAGCATCGAGGGCATCCACATCTGGCACCTGCTGTGGAATCCGGCCGTATGGCTCGCCGCACACGGTATTTTCCTGTACGCCCTTGTCGCCGCGGTGCTGTGGTACCTGCCGTTGTTCGCGTACCTGCTGCTCGTGTCGGCGTCGGCAGGCCGCGCGGTGATGCTCTGGGCCGTGCTGCCGCCGCTCGGCCTGATGCTGGTGGAGAAGATCATCTTCCGCACCGACTATGTGGCCGACCTGATCGGCAATCGCATTGCGGGCTGGATTCCGCTGGCCTTCGACACCGGCCACCGCAGCGAGCACGCCGTGGTCATCGATGGCGAGCGCATCCCGTTTTCGGCCCACATTGGTGACGTGATCGATCCGGCCGCCTACTTCGGCAGCGCGGGCCTGTGGCTGGGATTGGTGGCGGCCGCCGTGCTCACGTATGCGGCCATCATGGTGCGCCGCCACCGCAGCGACGTCTGACGGACTCCTGCAGGCCTCTCAAAAACTGAGACCTGCCTCCTTCAGCCAAGCCTTCGGGCTTGGCTGTCTTTTATCCGCGCCAGTACACTGGCGGCGGGGAGATTACCGATGCCGACCACCTGCCACCAGGTTCGCTGGATAGCCATGGCTGCGCTCGCCGCGCTACTGGTGGCGGCTGCCTGCACGTCGCCGCGCCGCGTCGAGACGGAGACCGCGCCGGCTGCGGACTTCACCACGCGCCACACATTCGCGTGGCAGGAATCGCAGGCGTCCCATGACCGGCAACCGGTAGAGCCCGACGACGAAGCGGTCAAGCGCACGATTCGCGACACCGTCGTCGAGCAGCTCTCGCTCAAGGGGTTCAAGGAAGTGCAGGATGCCGAGCCCGACTTCCTCGTGAGTTTCCACCTCGTGGTGACGCTGATGACCGAGCCCGAGCTCTGCGTCACGCGCCACGTGATCTTCAACTACCAGGGGCCGCCACCGCCGCACAAGAACGCGGAAGTGTGCGACTCCGATCCCATGGTGCCCGGCGCGACGCTGCGCCAGGGGACGCTGGTGGTTTTCGTGGTCGATCCCGAGACGCGCAATCTCCTGTGGCAGGGCGCCGTGGTCGGCGCCGATGTCTCGCGACGCAACGACACCGAGTCGTTGCGTGCCGCCGTGACGCAGATGCTCCAGGAGTTCCCGCCAGGACCGGTGTGACCGGCCGTAGCACGCTCTGCCTGGCTGGCGCGCTTTTCCTCATGGCCGCGCCGCTCGCCGCACATGAGCTGATGGCGGTGCGTGACCAGAATCCGCTGATTCGCGGCTTGTACCTGCCGGTCGCGGGCGATGCACCCATGAAGCCAGGCTCGCCGGTCCAGCAGTTTCTCCTCACCGTAAGCAACACCACCAATATCGAGCGCGCCGATGGCGAATCGATCTGGGTGGATGGCGAATCGCTCGAATTACGCTGGCTCATGGCCTGGGAGCCGGTCGAGGGGCTCAGGCTGCGCTTCACGGTTCCCGTGGTGCATTACGGCGGCGGCGCATTGGACAGCATCGTCGATGGGTGGCATGACCTGTTTGGCTTGTCCGGTGGGTGGCGGCCGCGGATTCCGGGCGACGAATTCATTTATTACTACGGCTCGCCCGACGGCGCGCTTTACGAGGCGGAGGGCGGCACGGCATTCGGGGACAGTGCGCTCGAGGCCGGCATGCAGTTGCACAAGACGCAGCGCGCCAACCTGAGCGCCTGGCTGGGTGTCGAGGCGCCGACGGGCGAGAGTGCCAAGCTCACGGGCAACGGGGACTGGGACGTCGCCATCTGGCTCGAAGGCGGCTGGGCGTTCGCACCTCGTGCCACTCTCGAGGCGCGCGCGGGTATCGTACGAGCAGGCTCCGCGGCACCGCTGCCACTCGAGCCGCGCGGCTGGGTTCCGTTTGGCAGTGTCGGCGCGGGCTGGGAGGCCACCCCCGCACTCTGCCTGCGGCTGCAACTCGACGGGCATGGACGCATGGTCGAAACCAGCGACCTGCGTTTCCTCGGTGAGGCCGTGCAGCTCACGCTCGGCGCCGAGTATCGCTCGCCGGGAGGCTGGCGCTGGCAAGTGGCACTGAGCGAGGACGTGCTGGTGGATGCCTCGCCCGATTTCGCCATTCAACTGGGCGTGCACATCGGGGGCGGCGGCACGCGATAGCACCGGTCGATCGCGCCCATCGAAACAAACAGTTGGCGATGCGGCAAACGCTGCGGACAATATGCGGGTAGCCGCAGGACCGTATCTGGAGCCGACATGCACAAGACCCGAATCGACTTACCCGAGAAGACTCGCCGCAAGACGGCCGACCTGCTCAACGCGCGCCTGGCGGACGCGATCGACCTGCAGACGCAGGCCAAGCAGGCCCACTGGAATGTGAAGGGGCCGAGCTTCATCGCCCTGCACGAGCTCTTCGACGATATCGCCGAGAACATCGAGGAGCACATCGATACCATCGCCGAGCGCGTCACGGCGCTGGGGGGTGTAGCCGAGGGGACCCTGGCGACCGTCGCCAAGCGCACCTCGCTCGATCCGTATCCCGCCGATCTCGTGGACGGGCTGGCGCACGTCGAGGCGCTCGCGACCGTGCTGGCCGACTTCGGCCGCAAGGTGCGCCGTGCCATCGATGAGTGTGCCAAGCTCAAGGACGCCGACACGTCCGATCTCTTCACCGGCGTCTCGCGCGACGTCGACAAGTACCTCTGGTTCCTCGAAGCTCACCTGCAGGATCGCGCCTGACGCGAGCGCGCTGGCATTGGCCGACGGCGGCCGCCGCGGTCTTGCTGCTGGTCGCGAGCTGCGCGCGCTCGACCTCTCTCGAGCCCGCGCAGGCGCTCGAATCCGCGCATGCGCTTGCGGGACAAGGAGACCTCGAAGGCGCCATTCGTGTGCTCGAAGACTCCCTGGCCGGGCATTCCGACAATCGCGACCTGCGCTTGCAGGCTGCCCGTCTCCATGCGCGCCAGGGTGACTTCGTCGCCGCCGAGGCGCTGCTCCGGCAACTCGCCGAGCGCGGCGCTCCGCCGCAGCTCTGGCTCACCGACCTGGGCGAGGTCCTCCTCGCCCAGCAGAAATATTTCGAGGTGCTCGAGCTCTCGAAGACCACCACGACGACGACACCGGTCACCCAGCTCGAGCGCGATCTACTCGCGCTGCGTGCGCAGCTGGCGCTCCCCAATCGCGATGAGCGCGCACTGGTGCGGTCGCTCGCGGGATTGGCGCGCGCGCGGAGCAGCGCCGCCCCGGGCGCGGACAGCGACAGCACGCTCGCGCGCATCGACGCGACGCTCGCGACTCTGCGGCAGTCCGAGCCGCTGGTGCGCGGCGGATTCGAGCACTACGAATGCGCCCGCGCATCGCCGGCGAATGCGGCTTCCGTTGCACCCCCCGAGTCGCGCGCATCCAGGCGAACGCTGCGCGTCGGGGCCCGTGAACGGTACAAGACCATTGCCGCCGCGGCCGAGGCCGCTCGCGAGGGCGACCTGGTCGAAATCGCCGCCGGCGATTATGTCGGCGACGTCGCCTTCTGGCCGCAGAGCGATCTGATCCTGCGCGGCGTCGGTGGCCGGCCTCATCTCAAGGCCGCCGGGCGTCACAGCCAGGGCAAGGGCATCTGGGTGATCTCCGGCGACAACGTGCTCGTCGAGAACATCGAGTTCTCAGGTGCGCAGGTGCCCGATCAGAATGGTGCCGGTATCCGCTTCGAAGGCCGCCGTCTCACCGTTCGCGGCAGTTTCTTTCACGATAACGAGAACGGCATCCTCACGGGCAACCGCGACGATGCCGAAGTGGTGATCGAGTTCTCCGAGTTTGCGCGCAACGGCGCCGGTGACGGCTATACCCACAACATGTACATCGGGCACTCGAAGTCATTCGTCTTGCGAGGGTCGTATTCGCACGAAGCGCGCGTGGGGCACCTGGTGAAGAGCCGCGCTGCCGTCAACCAGATCCTGTACAACCGGCTGACGGATGAGGAGCAGGGGAGCTCGAGCTACAACATCGATCTCCCGGACGGTGGCCGGGCGCTGGTGATCGGCAACCAGTTGCAGCAGGGCAGCCGTACCGAGAATCCGTCGATGTTGTCGTTTGCCGCGGAGCGCCAGGGCGGCACCGAAGATCGCCTCTACGTGGCGTACAACACGTTCTACAACGGCTGGCTCGACGGCATCTTCGTCGACAATAAAAGTGCCGCACCGGCGGTAGTCGTCAACAACGCTTTCGCGGGCGCACCGGGACAGGTGCTGCGCGGGCCGGGCGACACGCTCGGCTACGTGGCAACGGCACGCGTCGCGCTCGCCGATCCGCGCGAGGCGGGGTTCCAGCTGGGTGCGGACTCATTCGCCATCGACGCCGCGGTCGATCCGCCGCAGGCCGGTGACTGGGACCTGCAAGCGGCGTTCGAATATGTGCATCCGGCCGCCATCCGTCCGCGGCCGATCATCTATCTGCGCGACGTGGGTGCGCTGGAGTTCTGCGGCTGGTAGTTGCCGGGGCTACTGGCCGAGCAGCTGGGCAAAGTAGACGTTCAGCATCCGGTCATCCGGATCGAGGCGCTTGCGTAGCGCGTTGAAGAGCTTGAGTCGCGTACCAAAGGCCTGCGCCGTCTGTTCCTGCGTGAGCGAGCGTGTCTGGTTGAGTAGTGGCGTGCCGCCGCGCTGCACGCAGAACTCGTTGAACTCGATCACGAAGTCCTCCCAGCCCTCATCGCCGGTCGAGGAAGGGTCGAGCGTAATGACGGGACCCGTGAGGCTCGGCGACAGTACGGACGAGGCATCCTTGTGCAGGCGATGGCCGAGATGCACGAGATTGGCGCGATACCGCTGGCGCTTGTAGTAGTCGCGGCAGAAGCCGAAGTACTCCGCGAGCAGCTCGGGGTAGTTGGCCTGCGGGAATGCCCAGGTGCTGTAGGTGAAGCGCGTGCGGCCCGCATCCTTCGGCAGCCGCCGCACCCACTCGATCGGGTAGACGGTGACGTTGCATGCCGCGCGATCGAGCGTGGAGCGCATCACGGTGTTGAAATGCTCGATGAGGAAGTAACGCACCGAGGGCAGTCGCACTACGTTGCTCACCGTCGAGCCGAACGCGGGCAGCACGTTGGTGATGACGGAATTGCGGATCGAAAAGATCCCCGAGCGTGAAGTGGGCGGCTCGTCGTCGTAGGTGCGCATCTCGACCGTGATGCGGTTACGGAACGGCAGCAGGTAGAACTTGAGTCCGACCGGCAACTCGCACATGTCGGGGAACTGCCGCGTGAACTCATCGAGCGTGTAGCTCTCGTAGTCGAGCCGCACCGCCCGCTGCGGCACCACCTTGAACGTGACCTCGTGCGCTACGCCCGCGAGGCCGTAACTCGAGCGCACCAGTTTCAACAGGTCGGGCTGCGACTCGTTGATCGTCATCGGCTTGCCGCTCGGCAGCACGAGCTTCACCTCCTTGAGATAGGAGGAGAGTTGCCCGTACCCGCCCGGCATGGACGAGTCCTTGGTGCAGGCGACCGCTGCCGCGCCCATGGTGATGTTGCCGAGATCCGGGTTGAGGGGCAGCTGCAGACCGCGCGCCTCGAGCGCCGCGGCGACGTCGCTCAACGCCGCACCCGGCTGCACGCGAATCCAGTGATCGTTGATCTCGAGCACGTTGTTCATCGCGGTCATGTCGATGATCGTGCCGCCATCCGCGACGCCGCAGCGGGTCTGCGAGTAGTTCGCGCCGATCGCGCGCACCGGCGAAGGAAACGCCTTGGCGTTCTCGAGGATGGTGAGGATGTCTTCGACGCGCTTGGGACGCACGATCACGCGCGGTCGCGTGACGACAGTGCCTTCCCAGTTGCGCACGACCGCAACTTTCGGTGCCATCTGGTTCCCCCGGGTTCGCCACCCGCAAATGTTGATCGGCGCGACCAGGCGCCAACGGGGAACGGGCGAAGCCTGCGAAGGGGGATGCAGACGAGCGGCGTCGGACGCGCTGCTCACTGGCAACCCCGCTATCGTAGGACCTCGGGTCCCGTAGACCGGTGGCTTTGCGTCCCCACCTTTCGGTGGGTTTGCCCTGATCAGCGCGAGCGACTATGAGGGAGTCGCACTGCGGGAGTAAAGACCCGCATGTAAGTCACTGGCACTGCAATGATTTGTGGCCGGACTTAAGTCAGCCGGCGAGCAGCACCGCTTCGCCGTGCTCGAGCGCCTCGGGCGTGCCGAAAAGAACCAGCACGTCGCCCTCTTCCAGCACGGTGTCGGGCGTCGGTTCGCGGCCCACGATGCCCGCGCGCCGGATCGCACTGACCGTGACCTCCGCGCCCTGCTCCTTCACCTGCGCGATGGTCTTTCCCACGGCCCAGGCGCCGGGCGGCAGCACCAGCGTGTAGAGCTGCTCGCGCATCGACTCCGCCTCGGGCACCAGCTCGTTGTCCTCGAGGCGGTAGAGGGTGCGCAAGAGGTTGTAACGGTTGCCGCGGATGTCGCCGATGATCTTCATGACGCGCGACACCGGCACCTGCAGCAGCAGCAGCACGTGCCACACCAGCATCAGCGCCGCCTCGAAGGTTTCCGGTACGACCGACGAAGCGCCGGCCTTCGTCAGCTGCGCGAGGTGCGTGTCGTCCTGCGCGCGCACCAGCACGGGCACGTTCGGACGCTCCTTGCGGATGGTATCGAGGCTGTGCAACGCCAGCGCGGTGTCGGCGAAGCTGATCACCACCACGCTCGAACGGTCGAGCCCCACGAGCTCGAGGACTTCCGGATTGCCGGCGTCACCGTACACGACCGGGTCGCCTGCCTGTCGCGCGGCGCGCACGCGCCCGGGATCCAGGTCGACGGCAATGTATTCGAAACCGAGCTGCTCCAGTACGCGCGCAATATTCTGCCCGACACGGCCGAAGCCGCAGATGAGCACGTGATCGCGGCTGGCGACGGCGCGGGTGCTCGCCGCTTCCCGCTCGAGGGCGGTCGATTCGGGGCGACGCTCACGGAGGATCCAGCGCGCGATGCTCTTGTTGTGACGGATCAGCAGGGGACTGATGACCATGCTGATCACGATCGCGGTCAGGAGCGGCTGCACGAAAGCGGGATCGATCAGCCGGTCGCGCAACAGGATCGTCAGCAGGGCAAAGCCGAACTCGCCGCCGAGACTCACGACCAGTCCGGTGCGCACCGCCTTGAAGAGGCTGCGTCCGGCGAACCTGTAGGCGAGCGCGGTCACGATGACGGTCTTGCCGACGAGCAGCGCCAGCACCAGCAGCGTCACCAGCAGGCTTTGGCGCGCCAGCAGGTCGATATCGAACAACATGCCGATCGTGATGAAGAAGATCCCGAGCAGGATGTCGCGGAAGGGCCGGATCACCGCCTCTATCTGCAGGCGATATTCGGTCTCCGCCAGCATCACGCCCGCGAGGAACGCGCCCAATGCGAACGACAGGCCCACAGTCTCGGTCGCGTAGGCGGAACCGAGCACGATCAGCATGACCGCGAGCAGGAAGAGCTCGGGGGTACGCGCGTGCGCGATCTCGTGAAACAGCGGCCTCAGCAACCAGCGTCCCGCGGCGAGCACGATGAGGAGCGCGACGCCGCCCTCGAGCACGGTGCGCAGCAGCTCTGCCGCGCCGGAGCCGGCGGTAATTGCCGAGACGATCGCGAGGAAGGGCGCAAACGCGATGTCCTGGAACAGCACGATCGCCACCGCCAGCCGGCCGTGCGTGCGATTCACTTCCGCCTGGTCGCGCAGCTGCCGCACCACGATGGCGGTCGAGGACATCGCCACCGCGCCACCCATGACGATCGCGACGGCAGGATTCACGCCGAAATGCCAGGCGATCACCGCCGCGACGCCAGCGGTCACCAGGACTTGTCCGCCACCGAGGCCCAGCACCTCCCATTTCATCGCGATCAGGCGCGGGAGCGAGAACTCGAGCCCGAGCGTGAACACCAGGAAGATCACGCCGAACTCGGCGAGGGAGCGCGTCACCGCGTCGTCGGTGGCGAGGCCGAGCGCATGCGGCCCGAGCAGCATGCCAACCGCGAGATAGCCGAGGATCGGCGGTAGCCGCAGGCGGCGCACGGCATACAGGACCACGACCGCGGCGGCCAGCAGAACCAGGATCTGCGTCAGTGAGCTGTGGGCCATCGGGTGGCGGTTGCCGGATTATTTTGGACAACTTAGCATCCTTTCGGCCCAGGCGCTCAGCCCCAATTTCGCAGGAACGCACCCGAGCACACCGCACCCGATGTTCCTCGACTCCAATTTCGACCGCGGCGGCCTCACGCTGCACGTCCACGGCCGCTGGCTGATCGAGAACCTCGCTGCCATCGAAGCGGAGCTGGCCAAGGTCGACGTTGAGCGCGCCCGGACACTCACGATAGACGCCTCGCAACTCGAAGAGCTCGATCTATCGGGCGGGTGGGCACTCCATCAGCGGGTCGAGCTCCTGCGCGAGCGCGGGATCAAAGTCGACTGGAAGCCGACCCCGCCTGCGCAGGTGAAGTTCATCGCGGGAGCGATCGAGCGCGCGCGCGAGCAGGCCGCACATACGCAGGATGACGAGGGGCTCGACCTCGCGCAGCCGGTGCGCGCGCTGGGTCGCTGGGCAGTCGCGATGGCCGCAACTCTCAGGGCCGGCCTGGGATTCCTGGGCCGCATCTGCGTGGTGCTCGCCGGCGCGCTGCTCAGCTTGCGGCGCCTGCGTTTGGCGGGAGTGGCGCGACACGTCTACGAAACAGGCGTGATGGCGATTCCGATCGTCTCGCTGATCGCCTTCCTCATCAGCGTGATCATCGCCTACATGGGCGCGGACCAGTTGCGCCAGTTCGGCGCGGAAATCTTCGTCGTCGACCTGGTGACGATCGGCGTGCTGCGCGAACTGGGAGTGCTGCTGACTGCCATCATCGTCGCCGGTCGCTCGGGCAGCGCCTTCGCCGCCGAGATCGGCGTCATGAAACTCGACGAGGAAGTCGATGCGCTGGTCGCCATCGGTACCAACCCGGTCGAGGTCCTGGTCGTGCCACGCATCCTCGGCCTCGTGATTGCGCTGCCGCTGCTCACGGTGATCGCCGATGCCGTCGGCCTCGTCGGCGGCGGCATACTCTGCTATTTCCTGGTGGACATTCCCCCGGCGCAGTACATCGATCGGGTGCAACAGGCCATTGCGCCCACCACGTTCTGGGTCGGGATCATCAAGGCGCCCGTGTTCGCCTTCCTCATCGCCTTCATCGGCACCGCGCGCGGCATGCAGGTGCGCGACTCCTCGCGCGAGCTGGGCCGGCTCACGACGGTCGCCGTGGTGCAGTCGATCTTCCTCGTGATCCTGGCGGATGCGCTCTTCGCGGTGGTGTTCCTGGAGCTCGACATATGAGCGGCTCCGTGATCATCGAGGCGCGCGGCATCGTCAACCGCTTCGGCCCCCAGGTGGTGCACGACGGCCTCGACATGGACGTCAGGGAGGGCGAGGTCTTCGGCATCGTCGGCGGCTCGGGCAGCGGCAAGTCGGTGCTCCTGCGCACCATCCTCGGTCTGCAGCGGCCCGCAAGCGGCAGCGTCAACATCTACGGCCGCAACATCAATTCGCTCAGCGAAGAGGAGATGCGCGACGTGAAGCGCGGCTATGGCGTCACTTTCCAGCATGGCGCGCTCTTCACTTCGCTCAACGTGCGGCAGAACGTGCAGCTGCCCATGACCGAGTTCTTCGACCTCGACGAGGAGACGCTCAACGGACTTGCTGACATGAAGCTGGTGATGGTGGGCCTCGGCGCGCAGGTGGGCGACAAGTTCCCGGCACAGCTTTCGGGCGGTATGATCAAGCGGGCGGCGCTCGCGCGCGCGCTGGCACTCGATCCGAAGCTGCTATTCCTGGACGAGCCGACCGCGGGGCTCGACCCGATCGCGGCGGCGGGCTTCGACGAGTTGCTGATCGACCTGCAGCGCAACCTCGAGCTCACGGTGGTGATGGTCACGCACGATCTCGACACCATCTTCCGTACCTGCAATCGTGTCGGCGTCATCGTCGACCGACGCATGATCGTCGATACGGTCGAGGGCATCGTCAGCAACAAACACCCGTGGATTCGCCAATACTTTCATGGACCCCGTGCGCGCGCCGTCGCGCAGGTGAAGGCGGACGATCATGGAACGTGAGGCCAACTACATCACCGTCGGCGCATTCGTCCTGTTGGTCATCGCGCTCGCCACCTGGTTCGTGGTCTGGTACACCGATGCGCAGGACCGGCGCGACTACGAGCGCTACGAGATCTATTTCCAGGGCAGCGTCAGTGGCCTGACCCGCGGCAGCCCCGTGCGCTATCTCGGCGTCGACGTCGGCCGCGTGGCGGACATGCGCATCGACCCGCGCGCCGCGGATCGGGTACAGATCATCGCGGACATCGACGAGGACGCGCCGATCAGCGAGCAGACCGTGGCGTCCCTGAGTTTGCAGGGGGTCACCGGGCTCCTGTACATCGACCTCGAGCGCAACCGCGGCGACAAGCCCGTCATGCCGCGCGTGCCCAGCGAGCGCTATCCGGTCATCGGCACCCGGCAGTCGAATTTCGACCTCCTGATCAGCGGTCTGCCGGACGTGATGAGCGCGGGTGCGGATCTCGCGACCCGTATGAGCAAGGTGTTCAACGACAGCAACATCGAGGCGGTGTCGGCCACGCTCGCCAACGTGAAGGAGGCGAGCGACGATCTGCCGGTCATCCTCAACCAGGTGAAGACGCTCACCGCCGATCTCAAGCAGACCGCGACCGAGATCGAGGCAGCCGCGGTCGCCGTGCGCGACGTGACCGAGGGGGCGGGCCCGGACTTCAAGGCCGCGGTGGCCCGCATCCACGTCGTGATGGACAACCTCGCCACCACCTCGGCGCGTCTCGACAAGTTCGTGGCCGAGAACGAAACCAACATCACGCGCTTCAGCGACCAGGGCCTGGTGGAGTTCCAGCAGCTCATCCGCGAGAGCCGCCAGGCGGCGGACGAGTTCCGCAACCTCGCGCGCACGCTGAGGCAGGAGCCGTCGTCACTCATCTATGAACCGCCGGCGTCGGGAGTGGAGATCACGCGATGAGGCAGCCATTCGGTCCCGCTGTGGTATTGGGCATCGCGATCGCGATCGCGGCCGCGGGTTGCGCTTCGGGTGCATTCAACAGCGAGCGCCCCGCATCGCAGCTCTATACGCTCAGTGCGGCGCCGCCCGAGACGTCCGCGGCAACCGCGTTGCCGATCGACCTGGCGGTGGCTCGCCCGTTGCCGCGGCCGGGCCTCGATACCGAGCGGATCGCCGTGCGTTACGCGGATCGTCGCTTTGACTACTACGCGACCGCCCGCTGGGGCGCCGAGGCCGCCGATGTGGTGCAGGACCTCCTGATCGATTCGCTGCGCGCGTCGGGCGGCTTGCGCACGGTGCACGGACACCTCTCCGCGTTCGCCTCCCAATACGTGCTCGAGAGCGAATTGCGCGACTTCCAGGCTGAATATGCGGAGGAGGGAGCTTCGCCGACGGTGCGCGTAACGCTCGTCTGCACCGTGGGCCGCGTGCGGGACCGCACCCCGCTCGCCACTTTCACCAGCAGCGCCACGGTGCGTGCCGACGACAATAGCCAGCGCGCCGTGGTGGCGGCCTTCGAGAACGCCTATCGCGATGTCGGTGCACGCATCGTCAGCGATACGCTGGCGACGCTCGCGGCGGTCCCGCCGGCGGCGCCCGCAGCGGGCCCCGCCCACTGACCGCAACCTGCGCCCGGTCGACGAGCAACGCCATGCGCCAGCCCGGTTCGTTGCGTGCGCAGCGCGCCTGGTGCGCCCTCGCGGGTCTCCTGCTGTTGCAATGCGCGGCGGCGCGCGAGGAAATCGTCGCCACCGTGACCCACGTCTTCGATGGCGACAGTTTCATCGTGCGACTCGACGACGGCGCGAAACTCGAAGTGCGCCTCGCAGGGATCGATGCACCCGAGAAGGGACAACCCTATGCGGACCAGGCCCGCACCGCTTTGCGCAGCCTGATACTCGAGCAGGAAGTTCACATCGCTGTCAGCGATACCGACAAATACCATCGCAAGGTTGCGCAGGTGTATCGGGGCTCGGACGGCCTGCACATCAACGCCGAGCTCCTGCGCCGAGGTTACGCCTGGGTCTACCGCCGCGTGCCACCTGACCACCCGTTCCGCGAGCTCGAGCGCCTCGCGCGCGACAGCGGACTGGGTCTGTGGGCACTGCCCGAAGCGGAACGCGAGCCACCATGGCGCTGGCGGCAGGAACATCCGTCGACGCGGGTCACCTCTCCCTAGCGCTGGTCAGAACGTCGACATCCCGGTCGCCTCCATGAGGCGATAGCGCCAGTAGCGCGCGAAGGACTGGTCCTCATAGGTGAGGAAATCCGTGGTGTATTCGGTGAGCGCGACCGGGTCGTTCTGCCACAGCAATTCGAAATAGCTGACGAGCTCCTGGGCGAGGGGCGTATTGAGAGCGGTTTCGAGCGCGACGTCCGCCTCGAGGTTGTAGTTGCCGAGATTGCGGCGCGTGAAATTCGCCGAGCCGAGCATCGACCAGAGGGAATCGGCCCGCCGCACCAGCGCAAGCTTGGTGTGGAACTGCTCGCCGTGAGTGCGATACCAGCGGATCTCGATCTTGCCGGAGCTGCGCCGGCGCAGCTCCGCCGCTACCGGGCGGTTCGGCACACCGTCTTTGACGCGGCCGAACGCATCCTTGTTCGGATCGAGGATCAGGCGAATGCGTACGCCGCGCTCTGCGGCGCCCACCAGTTCGTCGATGACGTCGCGATCGGAGAGATAGAACATCGCAATCGCGATCGATTCGCCCTGCGCGGCAGCGCGAATCTCGCTTAGCAATGCATCCTCGATCGCGCCTTCGGAAAGAAACTTGAGCCGGACGACTTCGCCGCTTACTTGCGCCAGGCCCGCCCTCGGCTCCGGCCACGTACCCGTCCAACCGGAAAAGCGCGCCACAGCGAGCTCGCTCACGAGCGCCGCCTCGGCCGTCGTGCCCGAGAACAGGAGCGCGATGTTCGAGTGTGCGCTGCTGGCATCGTGGGGGTTCGCCGAGCTCACGATCGCAAGCAGCGCCCCGGCGCCGTCGTCGGCGACGAGGAGCTTGCGATGGTTGGCCTTGAAGTTGAGGAGTCGCAGCCAGGCGCCAAGACTGACCTGCTCAGGCCCGGTGTCGAGCGGATTGGCAAGCACGCCCTCGCCTGGTTCCGCATCTGCCCACCACCTGGCCGTGAGTCGCCAGAGCGCTGAGTAAATGGGATTCGAATCGCGCAGCCGATCGAGATCGGTGACGACCACTTCCACGCCGGCCTCGCGCAGGGCAGCGAGGTCGCTCGACGGCACACTGCCGTAGATGTCGTTGACCGGATCGGTGATGAACAGCACCCGCAGCTCCGGCCTGGCCTGCCGGCGCGCGATGAGGCGATCGCGCAGTTGCGCGCTCAGCGCGCGATACGGAGCCGGTGCCTGGGTGCTCGCGGGTCCCCGGTGATCGTTGAACAGGAACCAGTCCAGGACGATGAACTCCTGCGCCGCATCGATCACTCGCAGGACCTCATCGAAGATCTGCTGGCGCACGAGCAGGCGCTCTCGGCCATCGGTCACGGTCAAGTCCGTGAGCAAGCGCACCTGCTCGAGGGGTGTCTCCGACCACGAGCTCGCAATGTCGGTGCCATCCGGCAGCGGCTTGCTCATCTGCCAGATGGCGGTTCCCAGCCAGGCGAGTGCCAAGGCGAGGAGTGTGCCCCGTATGAACCAGCGTCTGCGCTCCCGGCGCTGTGGCGTCGTGTCCGGGTTCTCGGTCGTCCGCCCTGGCGAGCTGAGGGGCTGCGGCATTGGGGCCGCATTGTAGCCGTGCGCGCGCCTGCACTCAGCTCCGCTCGGCTTCCTCGAGCGCTTCGCAGGCGGCGATCCAGCGGGCCTCGGCCGCCGCGAGCGATTGAGCGAGCTCCGCCCGCTTCGCGAGTTGTTGCATCAGCTCATCGCGCATGTCGATCAGATAGAGCCTGCTATCGGCGAGCGCGGCCTCGTTGGCGCGGCGCTCCTGCTCGAGTTGCGCGATCTGCGCCTCGAGATCGCGTACGGCCGCGCGCAACGGGCTGAGCTGGTTACGGCGCTGCGCCTCCAGGCGCTTGCGAATGCGGCGATCGTCCCCGCCGGCCGCGCCCACCCCCTGCTCCCGCGCGGCGGGCTGCGACAGCAGGCGGGCATAGTCATCGAGGTCGCCGTCGAAGGTCGCAACGCTTCCGTCCGCCACCAGCCACAGCGTGTCGGCGACGCTACGGATCAGGTGACGATCGTGGGCGACCACGACGAGTGCGCCCGAATATTCCTGCAACGCCATGCTGAGCGCGTGGCGCATCTCGAGATCGAGATGGTTGGTGGGCTCATCGAGCAGCAGCAGATTGGGTCGTTGCGCAACCAGCAAGGCGAACACCAGTCTTGCACGTTCGCCGCCCGAGAACGGTCCGACCGGCTCGAAGACCCGGTCGCCCCGAAACCCGAATCCTCCCAGGTGGTCGCGCAGCGCCTGCTCCGGCGCCACCTGCATCGCGCGACCGCCGTGCGTGCGCAGGTGGTCGAAGGCACTCGTCGCGTCGTCGAGCTGTTCGAGCTGATGTTGCGCGAAATAGCCGACGCGCAAGTCCGCCGCCGCCTCCTGCCGACCACCCGAGCCGGCGATCACGCCTGCCAGCAACTTCATGAGAGTGGACTTGCCCGCGCCGTTGCGACCGAGTACCGCGATGCGGTCGCCCGGCGCGATCGTGAGCTCGACATCATCCAGCACGCGGCGCTCGCCGAACCCCACCGACCGGCCTTCGATCCTGAGCAGCGGCCGCGGCAGCTTCTCCGGCGGCAGGAAGGCGAACTCGAAGGGCGTATCGACGTGTGCGGGCGCAATGCGCTCCATGCGCTCGAGGAGCTTGAGCCGGCTCTGTGCCTGGCGGGCTTTGCTCGCCTTGGCGCGGAAGCGCTCCACGAACTGCAACACATGGCGGATTTCGCGTTGCTGCTTCTCGTAGAACGCCTGGGCCAGTGCCAGGTCCGCAGACCGCTGGGTTTCGAAGGCCGAATAATTGCCCGAATACGCGCGCACCGTCTGGCGCTCGAGGTGCACGATGCGCGACACCACGGCATCGAGAAATTCGCGATCGTGCGCGATCAGGAGCAGCGTGCCGCGATAGGCCGCGAGCCACGACTCGAGCCAGATCACGGCGTCGAGGTCGAGGTGATTGGTGGGCTCATCGAGCAGCAGCAGGTCGGAGCGACGCATCAGCGCGCGTGCCAGGTTGAGGCGCATGCGCCAGCCACCGGAAAAAGTGCTGACCGGCCGCTCGAGCTCGTCGTTCGCGAATCCGACGCCACGCAAGAGTTGCGCGGCGCGGCTGCGCGCGGCGTAGCCATCGAGCGACCCGAAGCGCGCATGCAGCTCCGCGAGCGCCGCGCCGTCCTCGGCTGCCGTGCTCCCGGCAAGCGCACGTTCGACGGCGCGCAATTCGAGGTCGCCGTCGAGCACGTAATCGATAGCAGCCTGCTCGACTGCCGGCGTCTCCTGCGCCACCGACGCGATCCGCAACTGCGCCGGCCGGCCGAACTCGCCACTCTCGGGTTGCAGCTCGCCGCTCACCAGCGCAAGCAGGCTGCTCTTGCCGGTGCCGTTGGCGCCGGTGATGCCGACTTTCTCGCCGCGGTAGATGGTGAAGGTCGCATGCTCGAACAGCACACGGGTCCCGCGGCGCAGCTGCACGTTCTGAAAGTTGAGCATCGGCGTTATGTATGACCCGGGCGGCCCCGGGGCCGCGTTCAACAGCTAGTGCGCCGACAGTGTCACCGCTCGGCGGGAGATAGGGCAATGCAGGCTGCGAAGCTCATCGCCACGGGTTGCTTCACGTTGTCTCTCGCGACGCTGGCCTGCGTTGCGCCGGCGCATGCGGATGATCCATGGAGTCAAGTGGACGTCGAGATCGTCTCCGCTGCGGGCGAGCTGTTCCCGACTTATCCCGTGAAGCGCGGCTCGGGCAAGGAGCTGCGCGCTTACCTCGAAGCGCGCAACCAGGCGCGCTATCGCATTCGCGTCCACAACCGCGCCGCTCGTCGCGTCGGTCTCGTGATCGCGGTGGATGGTCGCAACATCATTTCCGGTGCCCGCTCGGAGCTCGAGCGTGGCGAGCCCATGTACATCCTCGACGCGCGCGAGAGTGCCACCTACGAGGGCTGGCGAACCAGCCAGAGCGAAGTGCACGAGTTCTATTTCACCGATTGGACGGATTCCTATGCAGAAGCGTTCGGCGACCGCTCGGCTCGCGGTGTCATCGCGGTCGCAGTGTTCCGCGAGAAGATCCCCATGCAGACCTGGCGCGCGCCCGATCCAATGCAGCAGAACCGTTCGGCCGATGAACGCAGCGAGCCGGCGGCGGCTCCGACCGCGAAGGCCGGCGAGGGTGCTCGCAGCAGTGCCGCGGGCACCGGCTTCGGCGAGGAAGTCTATTCGCCCGTGCGCCTCGTCGACTTCGAATCCGAGCGCACGCCGGCGCGCCGCTACCTGTTCAAGTACGAGTGGCGCGAAACGCTCTGCGCGAAGCGTGTGATCGAGTGCCTGCAGG